>CAYGYC010000033.1:0-21236 GCA_964353755.1 uncultured archaeon
TACTTTAATCCTATGTTTAAATTTCAATTGTAATATTTAAAATTCTTGATTCTCCATACTTGGCGTATGGTTGTCCCGAATAATGTTGATATGATGTCGTCATAAAAGTAATATTAAAACGATGATCATAAAATGAAAAGTAATATTAAAACGATGATCATAAAATGCAAGGTATCTGCAGATGATCCCGCGTGATGGGTTTCTTCTAGGAGACATTTGATTACAACAACATGACTTTATTTTCTGGGACTTTTATGATAAATATTTCTTTCGTTGGATACTTACGTTTGGCTAAATTATAAGCCTCTTTAGCCGTATTACCAATAATAATGTCGTTATCGATAATCACAACCCACTTTCCTGCCTCGAATTGTCTACTATTTGCCATTAGAAATTCAAATTCTTTGCTCATTACAAATACCTACTCCCGATTTTTTTCAACCTATTCGATACGAAGAATCCTATCTTCAGAGGAATTTAATATCAGTGAACTTTTAAAATTATTGGATTCTCTAATGACTTAGAGATTTTAATAATTCGTTTTAAAAGTCGATTTGGAACGAAAAACGCGATTGGTATTTCAAAAAATTTGGCTTTCTTTTTACGCATAAGGTGGGACTTCTATTAAGTTTTGATAGAATTTCAGCGGATATGAAATTAATTTAAGTTGGTGGTTCCCCGCGCTTCTTTAAATAGCATTATCTCCTGTCCAGAAAGGTGGTGATGCTATGAGAAAAAAAATGGGGCTTAAGTTGGGCGGTCCCCGCGCATGATTTGTTTCAGGCGGCGCAGTTCGCGGAGCATGGCGTCGCGGAGTCCAGAAATAGTGAGGTGGGGCGAATCTGTAAGGGGGTGGCAGGTTTTTTTGGTATGAATTTGATTCCAAACGTGGGAGGGGAACGATTCCGTTTGAATGGCGAAAATTTTGGCAAGGATGAGGAGATGATCATTGAATAATCCTAAATTAGACCAGCCATAGGAATCTTGGATTATGCAGAGCGATCTGGTGAGCGATTCACATTTTTTAGCACAATTGAAACATTCTTTGGGGATAAAATTAACCGATCCATTAAGTAGGCTGATGTTGAATTCACCAATATTATTGTGAATGGTAGCAATATTCTTAGTTTTATCAAGGACCACGCCCATGGATTCTAGAATCTCATGGAACAATTCTAATTGTTCGATAGTTGCGACGGAATTAGTAAAGATCGGGCGAAATTGCTGTGCTCCTGGAGGTGGTGGGGTCCAGCTTCGTAGAGCGGTGACCTGCTCTTCGAGGAACTGAATGAAAGATTCCACCGTATTGGGTTGGTTAGGGAGTGGTGCCGTAAAGGGGGCGATGTTATCAGGAATGAAAGTCAAGCGTAAGGACCATCCCCCGCCATTTTGGCGGTGCAGTAAATCGTGTGCTAAATCTAGGAAAATTTCATCAGATTGCTGTAAGATTGAGGAAGACACAATGAGATCGAGGTCCCTCAGGCGGTCGCGATGATGTTCCAATTCCTGTATAAATTGAGGCGAACAGTGGATAATGTAATTGATGGGAACTGGACCGCAACAAGTTAATAATTCTTGAAAAAACACCGACGAAGTTGGGAAGGTACTTTGATCGGTTACTAAAAGAACACCGGTCACCCCCCGATACCACAAGGGACGCGTATAGGAGAATCGAAGCTGATTGGAGGGATTCCAGATCTGAAATTTAATGCGGAACCCATCTATTTCGACTACTTTAATTCCAAAATCCACCCCAATTGTCATTCTATAATTATCTTGAAAGGGATTGATAGAATGAAATAAGTGCTCCCTGATTTGGTCGGCATTCCCTGTTAATATTATCTTAAACAAGAAATTATAATCACTCATTCTGCTACCATCATTCCTTTTCTAATAATTAGAAGCAAGGGTGTCTCATAAAGCTTTGGAGTTTCGGGTGCAACCCACTTTTTAAAAACCGAAATGAACCCCCCTTATAATAAAATTATTTGATAAAATAAAATCATATGAGTTAATTGGGGTTCATCCTACCCTAAATTCGATAGTAAAAAACAGAAATAACCTTTACTTGATTAATGCACTTGGCGCGCTTCATCTTTCCAATAGGGTTCTCGCAGTTTCCGTTTGAGAACTTTTCCTTGGGGGCTTTTAGGGAGAGTGCGTTCGAAATAAATTTTTTGTGGTTTCTTATAGCTGGCGATTTGGGTTTTCACATAGTCAATGAGGATTTCTTCAGTGACATCAATGCCGGCTTTGAAGCCGCGACGGAGAACGACAAACGCGGTGACTGCTTCACCCCATCTATCATCCGGAATGCCGATCACCGCACATTCCATGACCGCTGGATGAGAAAGTAAGGCGTCTTCGACCTCAATGGGGTAGATATTTTCCCCACCCGAGACAATCATGTCTTTCCCCCTGCCTGTAATGTAAATATAGCCTTCTTCATCCATTTTACCTAAATCGCCGGTGTGGAGCCAGCCATCGCGAATTGCTTCAGCGGTTTTATCCGGCTTGCCCCAATAGCCCTGCATGATATTATCTCCACGGGCAATAATTTCGCCCACTTCCCCTGGTGGGAGTTCTTTCCCTTCCGGATTGACAATTTTCACCTCTATTCCCTGCAAAGCGCGCCCACAAGAGGCAAGAAGGGCTCGATTTGTGCGAGCTTTCGCATGATCAATTGCGCCCATGATGCACAGCACGGGCGAAGCTTCCGTTTGGCCAAACACTTGCACGAAATCGATGTCGGGAAAGGTATCTAGCGCTTGACCAAGCGTGGAGGGCGCGATGGGAGCCGCCCCATAGATAATAGTGCGGAGCGTGGTGAGGTTGTAGTTGGTTAGTTCAGGGCTTTCGATAAATTCTTTGAGCATGGTAGGGACGAGTGCAAGAAAGGTTGCTTTCTCTTTTTCAATAGTCCTTAAGGTGATTTCCGCGTCGAAATTGCGCTGCGTAAGAAATGTGATACCTCCAAAGTTGCTACATAACGATAAGAAGAGACCTGCACCATGAAAAAGCGGAAGCGAGGTGACCATTTTACTCCGAATGTCCTCCGAAATGAAAGATTCCTTAAATTTTTCTGTCCCTTGAACTAGCATTTGTCCGGCCATGGCAATCATACTAATAAGATTGTAATGGCTGATCATAACACCTTTCGGGAATCCGGTGGTACCGCCCGTCCAAATAATGAAAGCCGTTGAATCTTTGCCAAATTTCACACGTTTTTGCCCTTCCGGCGCATCCGTGATCATCGCATTGAATTGTTCGGTCGGAATATAGGATTCCACGCAGGAACATTCCCTTCTTACTTGTTGAATGATGCCCTCAAATTCCGGCTGATAGACAAGATAGCGCGGTTTGCAATCATTTACGCAGTAGATTATTTCTTTCGCAGACATGGCATAATTAAATGGCGTGAGAATTCCGCCGGCTAAAGGGATGCCATAAAAGGAGTGGATAATCTCCAGACCATTATATAGGAGGACCGCAATGCGATCCCCGGGATTTAAACCCAGATCGAGAAAATTTTGGCTGAGGTTTATGACATTCTCATAGAATTTCGAGAAGGAAATCCGCGTGTTTTCGTAAACCACGGCCTCAGCCTCGGGATATAACTGGGCAGATCCTCGTGGAATATTACCAATCTTCATTTCAATCGGCTCTTTTTGTTTGATTTGATCATTACTTTAATCTATTTGAACATTACTAAAACAAGGTCTAATCGTGGATTGGGGCACGGGTTAAATAAAAAACGGCGGAGCGTCATTTCAAAAGTTAACTTTCGAGCACATTGGTTAGGGATTCTTTATAAATAAACGAATTAATCCGAACCTCCGCAATATCGGAGCAGTAGCTAGAAATCCGTCGGAGGTTAAGGGCAAAAAGTTTATCTTCACTGGTTTCAAAGCCAAGTTGGTCTAAATTTTTAATAATATGATGCGTTTGAGAGAGAATTTCATAGTTGGCATCGACATCATCCGGAAAGAAATTGGTTTGCATTTTGATATAGAGTTCTCGGATCATTTTATAAATTTCTAGTAGCGTCGGGGATGGTTTTTTTCCTTCAATAATGAGCAGGGCAATTGTTACGCAATGATCCGCGATGCGCTCTAAAAATTTAGTACATTGACTTAGATGAAGGCATTCAATCGGATTAATTTTAAGTTTGCGCGCCAAATGGGGTTGTCGTAAGATTTGATGAACCTGGCGTTCAATCGAATAGCGAAATTTATCCACATCGTCATCTTGGCTGACAATTAGTTTCGCATCTTTCATATTCAAACTGTTCAGAATATCGGCCACATCGTTTAGGATTAAGCCTACTTTGGATAAGATGCGCCGGAGCATCCCATCCAATTCCAGTGTGATGCTCACTTCCTGCACTAGAATAGTATTTTCGGTTTCATTGGTGATCTCAAACCCGATCAGATGATTCAATAATTGGGCAACCTTATCCCGGAACTCTAATGAAAATTTGTCTTTCGTTATCAATTCCACCCTATCTACTCCTACAATGTATGCCGCTAACAGACTATTCAGGCAGGATTCTTCATCAGCGGTTTTAACTAATTCTAGAGTTAATTGGAGAATCGCTGAGATTTGACGAAACTGGGGGAAAATGAGTAAAGAATCATCCTCATTGCATTTTAATTGAACTTCTTTTGAAGAATTTCCTATTATATATTTTTTACACCACGATTTAGGAAGATAGACATAGTAGGATCCCTTCACTTCTTGGACCTTTTTAACTTCCATAGACTTTCCTCAAATTCTTTTTATGATCATTCCTCACCATATGGGAATTTAAAAAATCATTTAAAGCCTATGGAGGACTACGAATTCATATTAAAAAAGTTAACCAAAAAACGATCATTAGTGAATACTTGAATTAGAAGGGGAATCGTATTCTCAGATTTACCCACTAAAAAGATAAATTAAATAATAATAGTCACGAGAAATAGTAATATCTTTAAAAAGTTCGCTTTTTGTCGGTTGGAAAAAGAAAAATTAAACACTGCCTTTGGCATAAACCACGCAAAGAACATTAATATTAAAGCCGTAATAAGCTCGACAAATAATAATAGTATTTTCTCTGATTTTTATAAAAGGTAAGTGAAAATATGCAACGCGAACGAATTCCAACCCCGGAAGTTGACAACGCAACAGATGAAGACTTTTTCACGTCTTTTTCACAATGTTCTCGTATTATTTTAGATCCCAGAACAATCAACCAATTGCATTTACTCCAAAAAGAGGTCGAACAATCCCTAAAAGATCATTCCACAGAAATACTGAGTGGCTATCAAAATTTTTTCCGCAAATTATTGGAGCCTTATCCGTTTTCTATTGAAATAAAGAATGCAAAATATGTTGAATTACAATTTCAGCAACCCATTGGGCGCTGGATTGTTCGTTATAATGGATTGAGTACTCTAGTATTTTTGTTGTACAGTGCTTGCCTTTCGTGTCAACAGAAATGCCCCCGTATTCGCGAGAAAAAATATGAGCGAATTTGCCTTGTCAATCAAAATTATATCGCTTCAACCGTTGAAGAATTCTCTGATACTGATATTGACTTCATTGCGAAAGTTTATTATCTTTTTAAATACCAATTTCCTCCCAATGAAGAAAATAAGCCGAAAAAAATCCCGTTTTGCCAGCGCAAAGACAATAAGAATTTATAATACGCGTCTTACTTAGAAAAAGAGAAAAAGAGGGGACTTAATCCCTATTACATTTTACGACCAGCGGCAACTAAAAGCACTTCACCGGTAATGTAGCTGCTGATATCAGAAGAGAAGAAGAGAATGACATTGGATATATCCTTAGGTATTCCAATTTTAGGGCCTAATTCAGGCTGTCTCACTAAAATCAGATCCTTCTCCACGGATTCTCGAAGTTTATCATCCTTTACAAAATAGTCAGTGAGGGCGGTATGAACGAGTCCGGGTGCAATGGCATTGGAGGTGATTCCGAGATAGCCGACCTCTTGCGCAATCGTTTTGCATAGAGCAACAACGCCAGCTTTGGCAGGACTATAATTGCTCTGTCCTCGATTGCCTTTATAGGCGGTGCTCGAAATCATTACGATCTTGCCGTACTTTTGATTTTTCATGATGGGGATGACTTCTTTACAAAATCGCCAATAGCCTTTGAGGTTTACATCTAAAACTAGGTCATATTCTTCTTCCGTCATTTTATGGATCAGATTATCCCGTAGAATGCCCGCATTACAGATTAAAATATCCACCCGTTTAAATGCATCCATGCATTTTTGAACAGTGGCTTTCACATCATCGGTTTTCGTGACATCACATTTTATCGCTAGCGCCTTTCCACCCTTTTTCTTGTTTATATCTTGTGCGACCTCTTTCGCACCTGCTTCATTAACGTCCGCAATGACTACATTTGCCCCTTCTTCAGCAAAATCGAGACATGCTTGGCGACCAATTCCACTGGCGCCGCCCGTTACAATAGCTGTTTTACCTTTCAATTTTAAATCCATATAATAACCTCTTTCGAAATTGTGAAAATTATGTTAAAATTCGATAAACGCTTTTAAAAGCATTACCTTACCCAAGTAATTCTTCATTGGATAATTAAAAAAAAGAGAGGCAGGAAAATAAAAGGTAATACCTACTTCATTAAAATGAATTCGCAGCGATCAGCGCCTTGGCGCATCTGGGCGCCTGGTTGAAATTTAATTTCAGAGTTTAATTGTTTGATAATACTTTCAACCATGGAATAGCACATGCGATAGCATAGGGGCGGAAGGCGCGCTTCTTTAAATTTATTCCATTCGAAACAGGGCTTAATCACAATGATTGCTTTATTCTCGGACGTTTCCGAGATTGCTGACTGGAAGCAAAGCGCATCTTTCAGGAAAGAATTCAGTACTGCCGCGATGTTTGGAATACTTTTCTCCGTCAACTGGTATTTCTGTGCAAGTACTGGAGCAATATAAGTCCCAAATCGTTGCCAGACTTTAGAAGAGATCTCAATGGAACGCGCTAAGCCCATATCTTCCCTTAATACGTCGAGCGTGGTCATTGAAAGTCCCACATAAATCGAACTACACAGATCTTTCAATTTCTCTTCCATATGATGATCGCTCCATTAATGGAAACTATTTTTCTATCTCATTTACTTCCTATAAAAATATTATAGGTAGCTCTTTTGGTGCTAAATAAAGCTGATAAATCGAAGCCAAGAGAAGAGCGGGTTCAGAAAAGGGCACTGCCCATGGTAAAAAAATAGATGAAACGCCTTGATTTTATCGCATTTTTGATAATTAATAGGGTTATTCGCTTTTCAATAACCACTCAATCAAGGGTTGAGGATTACCCGTTTTATAGGCAGCAATTAATCCAGTAGAAGCATCACAAAAGGTGCAGGGGGATCCTTTTTCAAAATAGCCTTTTTCGAGTTCATAATTGGGAGAGTACTTGAGATGATTGAAGGTGATTTTACGATTTTCAATAACATCTAGTAAGAGATCAATGGCCAACCCCGCAATAATCTTGGGCGTACCAAAAGTTGCCAAAGTACAAGCGCCAATATCTTGAGATCGTTCAAAATATACCCCACATGCTAGGCAGGGGTCTAACTGAGGACGGACCAATTGCACGACTCCACCGATAAGGCCCGCGGCGGTATTTATCAACGTTTTATCGTGAGCGAGCGCTAAGGTTTGAATAGTCATTCGCGCACTAAAGGTATCTAAAGCGGTAATAATGTAATCCACCTGTTTAATAGTAGTTTCAAGGTCAATCAATACAGATTCAATGCGTTCTGGAGGATAATTGGAAATGAAACTTGGAATTTCTAAAGGGATGGGAACAACTTCTAGCCCTCCGAATTTTTCCAAATTTTTGCGGGCGATCTCCACCTTGGTCTGAAACACATTTTCTTTGCGATATAAAGTCTGACGGTAGATGTTATACCAATCCACAGACCCATAATCCAGTACAAAAAGTTTTTTAATGCCCACGGTGGCGCAATGGGCGGCTAAATCGGCGCCGATAAGACCGATTCCCACAATTAGCACGGATTTTTGCCCAATCTCCGTAATTTTATACCCGGACATTGCAAATCGCTCGGTTCTTAGTTTGTAAATCGTGTCCGGGTGCAATTCCGAGGATCGATACCACACGGGTGTTTTCTCATCCAATTTTTTTTCAAGGATGGCGATTAACGTAGTATCTTCTTCCAAGAATGTTTCTTTCGTGGGGCTCTCCTTAAAAAGGGTAAAGAAAATCGGCGGCTTTTTCATCTGAAATTTTTCCATAAGGTTCATGGCAATATCTCGAATACGCAAATCCGGTTTCGTCACCTCTGATTCGAGGCTATCTCCCGTATCTGAATTCTGAAAGAGTATTCTCACTTAGCTCATCTCCTCAGACACAATTTGGATGTCCCCAAAGGAAATCCCGGTCAGTGCGGTCATCTTTAAATGATAAAATTTAATTTCTGTGGGGTCTGATAAAATATAGAGGAATCCTCCATCCGCATTGGCGTCCAGTTTTCTAAAAAAATTAGCAAAAAATATCTCCTGGAATTCCAGGGGTGGCTGACTTATCGAAAAATGCTTCCAAAAACCAAGTAAAGTTCCATCTTCGTGATGTTCTTTAATTAATTGCGGGCGATATTTAATGAACTCAATTTTATTATTTTCATTGAGAGCGAGTATTCCTAATGTTTCTCCGGTCTTGATTGACGCTTTTAATTGCTTTTCAATATTCTTTTTCTCGTCATACAGGATCGAATAAATCTCTTGGAAATCTGAGACCTCTTCGATTAAGTCCATCAACTGATCTAACTCATCGCGAATGGTTCCTAACTCCGAAAAACACCATTCAATTACTTCAAGGTCTTGATTTTTCATATATTTTTTAAGGCTGGCTTTAACTTCCTCAAGATTTTGGATCAGCTCATCCACCCGATGGAGATCATCGTCTGTTACCTTTTTTTCAAAATCCCAATAATCCGATACGTGATAGTCCATACTAATCTGCAGAGTATAGGCTGAAATTTGCGTCAGGTCCTCACTTAAAATGAGGTGAATGCGTGGGCATTGAAACTCTTTTGGATTATCCGTTTCAATCACTAATCTTTCAAGAAATAGAGTTGAGGTATCCGTTGAGGAAAATACCGGCTTGCTTTTCCCCGGATGTACATGCCAGGTCCCAATATAGAATAAATCCGGATTACTGGCGAGGATTTCTTCAACCCGGTGAAAACACTCCGCACTCAATTTGATTCGCGTAGCGGTAGATTCTGCCAGGGTATCCAAGAGGAATTCCCGAATTTGAAAATTACCATCATACGCGCCGATGAGATACCCCCCTATTTCCCTAAAATCCCCCCTCTTTTTACTAACTTCTTGCACTAAATCCTTACATCTTTGTAATCTCTCTTCTGATAAGTGAATGATCATAAAATCCCCATCATATGGCTTTATATTCATTGGCTAATTCATCGACTAAATAAACTAACGGATTCGAATAGTGCTGATATTTCTTCCACACAAAGAGCCCATTCTTAGTCGCGAAATGAAGGATCCCCTTACTATCAAAACAGGCGGACCTTATTGGCGGCGAACTGATCACCAATGGCGGTTTATCCGGATACCCCTCACTATATAGAAGCCGTACCACGATCACCCGTCCGGAACGATCCATAAAATGCCCATATACTCCATTGATCGGTTGATCTTCCTCGATCAATTGCCACGTGGCTTGATAATAACCCGGTCTTGTACAAAGATCATATGCATGCTCGGCAAACGTTTGCTTAGAAATTGCCTAGGCCTCCAATCGGTTCCGCTTCCCAATAGATCTTATGAAACCTCTGTTTCTTCTTTAATTCCCCCACTTTTGTGTATAACCCCACTGTCTGGCGTGTGCCATTCTTATCAATATAATGAAGTTTCATTGTGACCTCATTCAATGAAAGATCCTTGCGGATATTTTGAAAATTCTCGGTAACACTCGTCAAAATTTCATTTGCATATTTCTGTTTCAATTGATTTATGATATCATTGAAGGTGGTCGTTTCGTCAAAGGTTAAATAGTCTGTTGTACCCATCTGAGGACAAGTCAATTCTATCGTGTTTCCTCTTCGTGTTTCAGTCATATTAATCTTCGATTTTATAAATTTTAAGATAAATCTTATTCTCTATAAACAATTCTTCTATGTCTTACATTATAAAGTATGATGGTTCTTTCATTTTCTAAGATCGAGTGAAATCTTTATAATTTCTTAACCGCCCCATTTTTATGTCATCTTCAGCTTCTTTTATAGATTGCATCGAGTCTTTATCCTCTAGAATGTCTAATGTCTCAATTAGCTCCTCCAGTAAATTCATAACCTTTGTTAGTAGGTCTCGATCCTCTTTCGATAAAAGAGAACTATTTTTAATCATAACATTCAATAAATACTTATTTTATTGGAATCTATTTAAAATTAAGGATATTCGCAAAATCACATATGGCATGAGGGATGAATAAAATAATTTCTTCTGTGAGGAATTGCCTTGAAAAAATTATACATTGGTTGTGGTGGATGGAGTTATTGGCAGGTGGATCGAGAATATCGATCAACGAACGATCGCCTGGCAGATTATGCGACCGTTTTCAACTTTGTCGAAGTCAATAATACATTTTATGCAATGCCTTCCTTAGAAGAGGTGAAATCGTGGTATCAACGGGTTCCGCAGGATTTTCACTTTACGGTAAAATGTTATCGACAGATATCGCATTCTCAACCTTTGGAAAGTAGCGAATCTAATTTTCAGATTATGGATCGAATGAAAGCGATCTGTAAGACCTTAAAAGCCGTTGGGCTTGTTATCCAAACGCCTTCTCGGTTCATTCCCACCGCTGAAAATTTGACGATTGCGGAGAATTTCTTTGCCCAGTTCACTGATGCGGGATTTGACTTGATTTGGGAACCGAGAGGACTGGCATGGACGGCGGGTCCGGTAAAAGAAAACTTAACATCAATCTTAATGAAAAATGGGATCACGCATTGCACAGATATTTCTAAATCTATGCCCCTTCATTCAGCAAATATTTCCTATACTCGTATTTTTGGTTTAGGCGAAAAGAACCAATGGCAGTTTGATGACCAGGAGATTAAATTACTCCATGATAGGGCGCTTGAGTTACCCAAAACGACTTATATCACCTTTCATACCCAACGACAAACCCATGATGCTGCGCGTTTGAAATCTTTTGATGAAACAGGGCGCTTAATTAACACTACAGGAAAATATGAAGTGAATTCTATGATACTTGCCATTGATGAATACCGCAAATATCCTATATCAAAACAGGAGTTGTTAGCAGCCCATGGCTGGAAAATTATTGATATAACAAAGGATACACGAATTCGTGCCAGTGAAATTTTAAATCAATTACCCAATATCGAATTTAAAACAAAAAAAGAAGTGAAATTCTATCTGGAACGATTATTTCGAGGAAAAGGACAGAAAAAACTAGAAGTTTCACCATCCTAACGTGATTGGCATTCACCAGAACTAAACGATAATACCGAACCCGTTCTGAGAACATAAGAGACAAAAAGTTATTAAGTACCTCGGGAAATAGGATACAAAATAATTTATTTTACGGATTGAATCAGCGATAATATGACTTTACACGAAGTAATTCTGCCTGCCTCCTCCTCCATCTTTTTTGGGTCTCAATATGTACCGCAAAAAAAATTGGGGGAGGTAAATACGCTCCATTATAACTTATCAATGGCAATTGGCATATTTTTTGCTGCTTCTATCGGATTCACTATCTTCTTTTTAGTGGAACTGCCTTCCCTACATTGGATTCCTATAGCCATCGCCGTATTCTCAGGAATAATTTTCTGTATGGGAAATCGATTGTCTATAAGTGGCGTAAATCGCATTGGAATGAGCAAAGCGACAATGCTATTCAATGTGTCATCAGTATTTTCGTTTATATTTGGGGTAATGCTTTATTCAGAGCCAGTTAGTACGCTTAAAATTATTGGAATGCCCATAATCATTTGTGGATCCGCCATTGTAGCAGGGATCACGAGTGAAGAAAAAAAGAAATTAAACTGGGCTGGGATTGTAACGGCTCTTGGAGCCGCACTTGTCTTTAGCATTTTCAATACTCTGGTAAATGAGTCCTTGTCCTCTCACAGTAATCCTAGGATTCCCTTCTATGCCCTGTCATTTTTCTTGAGTATTGGCTCTCTGATTGGAAATTTGGTATTTATCAATACCCCGAAAAAGATGAGAACATGGCTAGAGAACCCCCGAAAATTTCATTCTTTAGCGCTCTCCGGTGGAATCATCTGGACTTGTGGTAATTTTATTTGCCTCTCTGCCTTTGCAGCCTACGGCATGAGTTTTACGGTGCCCATTGCTCAGACCGTCCTCTTAATTGTCAGTGCACTGTGGGGTATCTTATACTTTAAAGAAATTCGGCAGCACAGGAGTCTCATGTTATTTCTCCTCGGCGCGGTCATTTCCATTATCGGAATCGTAATATTTAGCCTATGACGTGAATTCTTCTTTGACATTAAAGTAGGTGTAAATGGCTAACCCAATTATTAAAATAACCATCGGGATAAAACCGGGAAGAGTTGGAAATAACGTTTTCCCTAAATTTGTATCAAGAAAGACGCCGATTGCAAAAATGATAAATCCATCCAAGCTTAGTGCAGCTTTCTTGCGAATTGCACCAGATTCTTTAAAAAATAAGTAGGCATACAAAAATATAACACCGACCATGGCAATGGGAAGGGTGATGTAGGTAACAATACGCGCAAAATTAATATCTTGCGAAACTAAGGCAATGATTAAACCCGCCGAGGCAACAACAGATAACACATACCGCGATTTGACTAAATAGGTTTCGATCACCAGTAAGAGGAAAACAATAGCCAAAATACCTATGAGAGTTGATAGTTTCCAAAAGAGCGTTGCTAAATATTCATTCGGGAAAATGAGGAGTGGACTAGCCGCATTATAAAAGTCTGATAGAAGAAATAGAACTCGTGTCATTCCAAAGCAAAAGGCAAACAACCCTTGCCCTAAAAAGATCCTTCGTGTTGAGGTCAACTCTGCTCGTCTACCCCTATCCCAAAAATAAGCCGCAAAGATAACTGAAAACAGCATCGCACTTACTTTAACTGCCACTTCTAATTGTTGAAAAACATCCCAGACCATGGTGATCATCCACTCATTATCGATACTGATTATTTTACCTTTTTCTAATTAAAGATCTTACGCCTTGATATTGTAATACGTATAAATTCCAATCCCACTAATTAAAATGATTATAGGAATAAAACCGGGGAAGAATCCAAAGATTTCTGCTAAAGTAATTTTAGATGAAGTCGTGTCTAGCATAACGCCAGCGGCCAAAACTAACAATCCGAAAACGCTCATGATCGCTCGCGTTCTAATATCCCCACTGCCTTTTCGTGCGAGATAAATGTATAAAATAAGTACGCCGAAGAGCGCCAGAGGCATCGTGATATAGGTGACCCACCGCGCAAGATTAATATCTTGAAAGATGAGGGCGAGTGCTAAACCAATACTCGCAATTATTGAGAAAATATATCGGCTTCTGACCAGATATGTTTCAATTACTACTAGTAAGAATATAATCGCCAAAATGCCGACCAGGGCCGATAATTTCCAGAACAGGGAAAATAAAAATTCGTTAGCTTCTAGTACCATATTTATGTCTTCTGGATCTGTGGAGAAATAATCGGAGATAATAAATAGAACTCTAGTCAACCCCAAACAAAACACAAATAACCCCTGTCCTAATAGGACCATGCGGGTTGATTTCAACTCGGCATGACGTCTTTTATTCCAAAAATATCCTGCGAATAAGATACAGAATGCCATTGCCGTTATTTTCGTAGCGACCTCTAATTCATGATAAAAAATCTCTAATGATAAGACCACTTTTGAACTCTCCTATAAAAGATAGTAACTTTAATGTGTATTTTTTTGACTTTTTGATGGAGTTAATTTTTCTTGGAGGAGGTTTAAGTTTTTTTCGCAGAAAGCCATCCCCACCAGATCTTTCAGTTTCGTCTTTATCTTTAATGCCTGTTTAAAATAGAAGACCGCATCTTCATATTTACCGAATTGCGAGGCAATTACGCCCAATTGAAATAAAATATCCGATTGTGATCTTTTATCTCTTATTATACGAAATAAACCTAAACTTTTTTGAAAGTATTTTTCTGCTAGTTCGAAATTCCCTTTCTTTAGATAAATTTCGGCTAATCCTTTGGAACACTCTGCAGAACCATCTACGAAATCAAATTTATCTGCAATTGTCGCGCCCTCTTTATAATTAGCGAATGCTGTCTCGAAATCGCCTTTTAACAGATACACCCCTCCGAGGTTCGCTAAAAGAGTAGCCTCGAGATCTTTATCCTTCAGTTGTTCCTGAATGATCTTCAAAGCCATCTTCAGCATTTCTAGGGACGAATCATATTTTCTTTGGAGCGATAAAGTCATGCCAATATCAAGGTAAGCATCGGCCATCCCAAAAGAATCCTTCATATCCCTAACTAAGTTTAAAAATTCTTGGAATTGTTCTAATGCCGCCTCATATTGCTTATCATTCCTATAAGCTAATCCTAAATAGGACCGGCATAGCGCTGTCATCTCGTGGTTGTTATTTGCGAGAAAAATTGCTAAGGCAGTTTCAAATTTGAAGATGGCTTTTGCAAATTTTGTTGCCTTTTCTATTAAAACGATACCTTCGCGCAGTAATTGTTTTCCCTTTTCCACAGGCATTGCTCCATCATTTTATCCTATATAACCTATCTCTCTATTTAAATTTTTAACCATATGCAAGAAATCTTTAAAATCAAATAAGAGGTAGATCAGAAAATATGGGTACTTCCAAAAAAATCGGCTTAATCTCCGACACCCATATTCCCACGCGTGCCAAAGAGTTGCCAGCTGAAGTCTTCGAAATTTTTGCGGATGTAGATTATATTATCCATGCCGGGGATTATGTTGATTTCTCGGTCATTGAAGAATTACAAAAACTTGCCCCGGTTACGGGGTGTTATGGAAATATGGATTCTGCCGTTATCAAAAAGCGGCTTCCCAAAATTGCAGCCTTAGAATTTGATGAAAAAGTAATTAAAGTGATTCATAATCTGAGAGGCCTATTTAATATTAAGGAATTGCAAGATTCTAGTCGCTTAGTAGCGATAATCCATGGGCATACCCATAAAATTTCCGTCGAAAAGTCAAGAAACTTACTCATTATCAATCCAGGCTCCGCCACCCACGCCTTTTCCCGAGCTACTTCGATTGGTCTCCTTTACATTGTCTCTGATAATGTGGACTATGAATTAATTGAATTAAAATAATTTTTTAAAGCCACGAATCTCATGATTAGTAAAGTAAAAATATCCCTTTACTCTAGAGAATTTAACTCAACTAAAACAATTCCTTCATGAAAAGAATTTAACTTAATTGAGAGAAATCCTTTTAATTAAGAAAAAATAGCCCTTTAATGAAGAAAATTTCTCTTGAATTCAATGTTTTGGGAGTGTCCTATATGGTGCCTCGATATAATTTTAAGGTTGCAGTTATTGGGTTTTCCGGGGTCGGAAAAACAAGTCTTATTAATCAATTTATTCAAAAGAAATTTGAAAAGGATTATATCAGCACAATCGGTGTAAACATTCTCCTGAAAGATATCGGTATCAAATTAGATGAAAAAACAGATTATATGGTCCAATTGATGTTTTGGGATATTGGAGGGCAAGAGAAGTACACTAATGTGAGGCACATGTTTTATAAGGGCGCAAATGGTGCCATCATCGTGTATGACGTTACCCGACCCAATACTTTCTTAGAAGTCCCTACATATTTAAATGATTTAGAGGAATACCTTGGACGAAAAGTCCCTTTCATTCTCTTAGGGAATAAAATCGATTTGAAAGATCTGATCCGCATTGAGCGAAAGAATTCTGAGGAACTAGCGAAAACCACCAATGCCCTCGCCTTCTTTGAAACTTCCGCGAAGACGGGAGAAAATGTGGAGGATTCTTTTTATATACTCGCGAAAGCCTGCTTGAAAAATGCACTAAAATATGAATAAATATTAATTTTCTATTTTATAATTTACCCTCCCTATTTTTCCTCCGTTCCATTGTCTTTTCATGAGACCAATTAATTTTTAATAGCGAAAGACATACGAATTAAGTACTTTTAACTACGGAGTAATAGAAAATGACAACCGAAGCAGAAAGTAAGGCACGGATGAAGGCACTTTTAGAAGGCAAGGTTCCTGTGGAATTAGCAAAGGGTAAGTTAATTGTACTTATTGGATCATGGGTTCTCTTCATTCTTATTGGGATTCTCGCGTTAGTAGATCTTCTTGGCCCACAATTAGCCATCATTACGGCGCTTTTTCCATTCTTAGAAGGGTTATTGGTTCCTATTATTATTTTAATCGTCATTGCCGGTGGGTTGATTTTTGCAACGGTCTCCATAATGATCCATTTGCTTCGAAAACATGGGTACGCCTTGATTAAGTTCTCTATTATTTTCTTCGTCGTCCTCAACTGGGTTATTTTCTTTGTCATCCTAGGCATATTCGGGTGGCAGACTATGATGCTTTTACTCTTATTGGAAGCGGTGGTAGGGACAGTTCTCGCTATTCTATATTTTACGATCTGGAAGACGCGTCTGGAACTGGCAGGTGGCATCTTAACCATCACGGGGCAAGTCACTAAGGAAGAGAAAGAATTATTTGTTCCCGGGTATTTAAAAGTCATGTTTGTCGGGATTCTCTCGTTGTTTGGCATGATTATTGGAGCAGATATTTATGCGCACCTGATACCGCCCGTGGGAGATCCCGCATGGTGGGTTTATGCCGTGGAAGGCTGTTATTTCTTCCTCTTATTCCTCTACCTCTATATCAACACCTATTTCTTCAACGCCATTACGATCGCCATCGTATACATCTGGTATCGAAAACAAGATCCCACTTTTCACAATGGATTAGCCATTGCTACTTATCAACTCCCCGATATCGCAGTTTATGCGGGCTTTTCAGCGATCATTCGGCTTATTCGTATGATCCTTCAATCGTTAGCAAAAAAAAGCGGGACCTCAAATCCTTGGGCTGGAGGAGGTTTCCGATTGGCAGACGGCATCATTGGTGGTATTTGGTTTTATGTAAACTACTTCACACTTCCCTCCATTGTCGTAGAGGATATGAAAGCCACTAGTGCCATTAAACGATCCGCTCATCGCCTATTCGATAACTGGGTCGATGTACTATTAAAGGAATGGGGAGTCGGATCCGTTTTCAGTATGCTACAAATCCTAATCATCTTACTTTTCGCGGCTGGTGGCGCCCTGTTCGGAGTAATCATGGTCTGGATCTTCCCCGCACTTGGTCTTGATTTAGTAGCAATGATTGTTCTCGGCGTTATCCTGTTCCTCCTCATTTCGACCCTGGTTTCTAAACCGTTCTTGAATCTCCTCAATGATGTCTATTTGACCTTCCTCTTTGGATTCATCATCGATAAGGAAAGTAAATTCAAATATGAAAACAACTTGCCGAAGGAGTTAAATGAAAAGCTGAAAGATTGGTTCTCTGCCCATCCACCAGTCCTCCGATGTCAGCAATGCTTCTCACGCGTGCCCGAAGGTGCCGGATCCTGTCCAAAATGTGGAGCACCTTATCCCTAATCCTTTTTTCTTTTTTTGAGCTAAGAGACAAACAGGAAAATTAGTTGCATCTAGGTTATCTTAACATCAATTGTTTGTACGAAGTTTGAACGAGATTCCTTATTCGTACAGGTCTTAACCCGAGACCGCTATCAGCTAGCGTTCCTGAGAACCATTGCTGAGTACTTTTCTGAAGAGGGCTTGTTCATCATTGAATCTTCCCGTGAAAAAGAAAATTCAATGGACGTCCTTTGAATGAGATGCGATCCTAAAACATCTCTAACTTTTAAAAAGAAAAAGTCTATTTAAAGCTCACATAAAACATGGTCATTATCCATTTTCAGATATTTTGATTGACAAAATTATTAATTCCGTTGATATTTTTAATAAATACTAAAAATAAAGCGATCTATTTCAGTTTCATTTTCAATAGATTTTCACAAATGGCACGGCCATATTCAGAGCATTTAATAGGCGTGACTTTATCCATCTGGCGGGCGAGATCATAGGTGACCCGTTTTTGTTGGATGGTTTCTGCAACAGATCGTTCAATGACTTGAGCGGCTTCAGTCCAATCCATGTATTGGAGCATGAGAACCCCAGAGAAGATAAGAGCCGTTGGATTGACCTTGTCCTGTCCAGTGTATTTCGGTGCCGACCCGTGGGTGGATTCGAATAGTCCCATGAAATCGCCGATATTGGCGCTGGGTGCAATACCTAAACCCCCAATTTGAGCGGCACACGCGTCAGATAAGTAATCCCCATTCAGGTTAGGGGTCGCAAGCACATCATATTCGTCAGGGCGCGTTAATATTTGCTGAAACATATTGTCTGCAATGCGATCATTGATTAATATTTTACCCACCGGCATTTTACCTCCGAACTTCTTCGCCAGTTCATCTTCGGTGACAATAACATCTCGGAATTCCTCTTTCGCTACGGCATAGCCCCAATCCCGAAACGCTCCTTCCGTATATTTCATGATATTCCCCTTATGAACGAGGGTCACACTTTTGCGCTGATATTTCAAGGCATACTTAATGGCGGCGCGGACAAGCCTTTTGGTACGGGTAATACTAATCGGTTTGATCCCGAGCCCTGAATCGGAAGGGATCTCAATTTTATACTTTTCTTTAAACAGTTTAATTAACTCTAAGGCGGGAGGAGATCCCGCGGGCCATTCAATGCCGGTATAAACATCTTCAGTACTTTCCCGAAAAATAACCATGTTCATTTTCTCGGGATGTACGACGGGACTAGGCACCCCTTTATAGTATTTAACGGGACGCACACAGGAGTAAAGATCTAACTCCTGCCGTAGGGTTACATTCAGACTGCGATATCCACCACCCACGGGCGTGGTTAAAGGACCTTTCAAAGCAATGAGGTAATATCTAATCGCCTTTAAGGTATCCTCTGGGAGAAGTTTGCCATAGGTCTTAACTGCCTTTTCACCGGCATAAATTTCAAACCAAACAATGTTATTACGCCCCTTATAGGCATGTGCTACGGCAGTATCCAGCACCTTTCTTGCTACTGGCATGATATCCGCTCCAATCCCATCTCCTTCAATAAAAGGGATGATTGGTTTATTGGGAATGACCAGCTTGTTATCCTTAACCGTTATTCTTTCGCCCTCTTTGGGGATTTCCAACTTCTCAAACTGCATCTCGGAACCCATTGTCGTTACACCTACCTATCCATAAATTATTGATCTCAGAAAAGGGTTTTCCTTAAGTTTTAGTCACGAAATAATGAGCTTGTGAAAAGCTTTTCCGAATTTGTATTTTTCCTCCCGATAATTTTTTATTTGGTTTTCTTTTAATTTACTATGAATTAAAAAATAAGGAAATTTGTATTTTCCTCCCGATAAAGAGAAACGGACATAATGAGATGAATTAAAAAAACAGGGAGATAAAGAAAAATGATGCGAAATGAACAAGGATATGATTTAGGGATTACCACCTTTTCCCCGGACGGGCGTATTTTTCAAGTGGAATATGCCATTGAAGCCATTCGCCATGGAAGCACTGCGATTGGTATAAAATGTCCCGAAGGAGTTGTTTTGGCGGTCGAAAAGCGAATTTATGCGTTGCAAGATCCCGCATCGATTGAAAAAATATTTGATATTGATACCCATGTGGGGGCGGCGATTGCGGGCTTGACTGCGGATGCCAGAGTGCTTATCGACCATGCGCGGGTGCAAGCCCAAATAAATAGATTGACCTATGATGAGGAAATTCCTATACATCAATTAATCAAGAAGATATGCGATTTGAAACAGGTGTATACCCAACATGCTGGTGCACGCCCATTTGGTGTTTCGCTTTTATTAGCCGGAATTGATACTAGTGGTCCCCAATTATTAATGTCTGCCCCTAGTGGCGCTTATTGGTCTTTTAAAGCCCAAGCTATTGGTTCCGGTGCCCAGAAAGTCCAGGAATTCTTTGAAAAGGAATATAAGCCCGATCTGACCTTGGAGACCGCTACTAACCTCGCACTTCGAGCACTAGAACTTGTACTCGAGAGTGAGAAATTCGAACCCACCAACATTGAAATTGCCATTATCAGCACAGAAACCAAGAAATTCACCCGATTAACGTCGGAGGAAATCCAAACTTATATTGATAAAGTGGCACGGACTAAAAAGCCGGAAGAATCAAAGAAACCAGCACCAAAAGAATCAGAAGAATAAATTTAATTTTCTCTTTCTTATTTTATGGTGAATAGTTTTTTGTTTTTATCTTCAAATTATTAGAAATCCCACATAAGATTTTGAATTTTAAAAGCGCAGGATAATTTATGTCCCCTTTTTCTTTGAAGAAAGTAGCAGAGCGTCCCGTGTGCAAAGTATGTGGGCGAAATGACCTTTTACTTTCCAAGAACCTAGGAGTCTGCAGGGATTGTATCCTTCATCGGTCAGAGGCTGCCTTAAAATTAACAAATCAAGTTCATTATGCGAGTCGAAAGCCGTATCAACTCCCTCTAGAGCCACCGCATTCACTGAAGGGATTGAAATGCGGTCTGTGCGTGAATGATTGTCGACTTGGTGAGGGCGAAACGGGATATTGTGGTTTGGTGCTTAATAAGGAGAATGTATTGATTAGAATGGCAGGAACTCCTGAGAAAGGTCTGCTAGATTGGTATTACGACCCGAACCCAACGAATTGTGTGGCTTGGATATGCCCTGCCTATGGAATTGGATATCCAAAATATGCCTATAGGGATGGACCAGAACATGGATATGCTAATCTCGCTGTATTCTACGGAGCATGTGGATTCAACTGTCTCTTCTGCCAAAATGCCCAGTATCACGAAATGCCTCACCGATTAGAGCCACTCATCTCCGCAGAAGATTTGATGAGTAAAATTCACACGCGGGTGAGTTGTGTTTGCTATTTTGGGGGAGATCCGGGGCCTCAGATGCTGCATTCCCTTGCTGTTTCAGAATTAATTAGCCAGCTGATAATGCGTGAAAAACGAATTCTTCGGATTTGTTGGGAAACAAATGGGAGTCCAACTT
>CAYGYC010000034.1:0-21053 GCA_964353755.1 uncultured archaeon
TAACGGTCCGAAAGCACGATGAGGGGGGGGATTATGCATTCGCAGAGAATCAAAGATTAGAATTAATCCAAAAATGTATCCATGCCAAACCGTATGCCATTGACCTCGAATTCAGTATAATAGAATCGCCATTAATATCCTTAATACAATCTGCGAAAAATAATCAAGTGAAGGTAATTCTCTCATTCCACGATTTCCATAAAACCGCGGAAATAGATCTGATGAAAGCGAAAATTATAGAGGCGCGTAATAAGCACGCGGACTATGTCAAAATTATTGGTACTGCTTCCTCGCTAGAGGATAATTTGAAAATGCTTTCCCTCCTGCAATTTGCAAAAACGAATAATATTCAAATCGTAGCTTTCGCCATGGGACAACGAGGCACCATTTCGAGAATTCTTTCGCCCATTTTCGGCGCCGCCTTTACTTTTGCTTCATTGGATAAACCGACCGCACCAGGGCAAATCACCATCAGCGACATGAAGAAAAGCTTGGAAAATTTTTCGAGTTATTCTAAAGGTGAATGAAATTTGGAAATAAGCGGAAAGACCCAGTTAATCATTTTAATTGGAAATCCTGTGGAGCATAGTATGTCCCCGCGAATGCACAATGCCGCTTTTAAAAAAGTAGGATTGGATTATGTCTATGTCGCCCTGCGCGTTGAGACTGATAAAATAAAACAGGCTATCGAAGGAATTCGTGCCTTCAATATCAGAGGAGCCAATGTAACAGTCCCCCATAAAATAAATGTAATGCAATATTTGGATGAAATTGATCCGGTCGCACAGAACATTGGCGCGATCAATACAATTGTAAATAAAGATGGCTTCCTCTTTGGCACTAACACCGATGGGATTGGTGCTGCCCGATCCCTAAAGGAAGAAGGGGTGGATTGCCACCACAAAAAAATCGTAATGATTGGGGCGGGAGGCGTTGCGCGTCCTTTGTCGTATAATCTTGCACTAGAGGCAGAACAATTCGTTATCTTCGATATTGACGAATGGGCCGTGCAAACTTTAGTTCATGAGTTAAATGAGAAACTGGGCGGTTCAATTCAAGGTCATAAATCCGATCCCACTATTCTTGCTAAAGAAATCCAAGAGGCGGATATCTTCATTAATGCCACGCCTATAGGAATGTACCCCAAAACAGAAGCGAGTATAATTCCTAAAAATTTGCTTCGCCAGGACCTTATTGTATTTGACGTCGTGTATAATCCCCTCGAAACCAAATTACTAAAAGAGGCTAAAGCAGTAGGTGCGAAAACAATCTCCGGGGTTATGATGCTTGTCTATCAAGGGGTCGCCGCGTTTGAACTCTGGACCGGACATAAGGCCCCGGTGCCGCTCATGAAAAAAATGGTCCTAGACGGATTAGCTCTCCACTGAATCGTAGATCTCAATGATTTTGTTGACTGCCTCATAAATTGTCAAATTAGATGTGTCAATCTGATATTCTGTGGCGGCATCATAAAAGGGAGCCCGAACCTCTAACAATTTATGAATTTCTTCCATAGGGTTCGGTTTGTCTAAGAGCGGACGTTTTCTCTCTCCATTTTTGGAAATTCGTCGAAAAATTACCTCCGGAGTGGATTTCAGACACACAATAACTGCACCCTGCTTTAAATATTCAATATTAATTCTATTTAACACCACTCCACCCCCACACGCAATGACCACATTTGTCTTCTGACTAGATTGCTTGCATATTTCAATTTCATATTCTCGAAACCGGATTTCTCCGTCTTCAGCAAAAATCTTGGAAATCGACTTCCCTGCGCGTTTCACGATTAAGTCATCCATTTCAATAAATTCCTTATTCAATCCTTTTGCTAGTCTTGCTCCGATTGCGGTTTTCCCAGTTCCCATAAATCCGATCAAGGCTATGTTTGTTTTTTTCATAAGTACCACATAGATGCGTTGGATATCAATTTGCTTTTTAATCACCTAAATTTTTTTATATTTTTAATTATATTGGAGACAATAGTATAAGAAAAATTAATTGCCTTCAGAAGGATAATCCTTCGAACCGCGAGCCGGACAATCCTTCGAACCGCGAGCCGGCGCAGATGAAGAAAGAGAAGGATGGAAGAGTTTAAGGTTCTTGAAGCAATATAGGAAGAAGAAGAAGAAGAAGTAAGAAGAAGGAGAAGAAACTGAGCATGCTGCGATTAATAGTTATCTTCAAGGAGAAAGCCGTCATATTTCAACGGGAATTCGGTAAATCTTTACCCGAAGAAACCCTCTTTCCCTTAATTGAATCACTTAAAGATTATTTAAGAAATTTTGTTGTCGATCTCGTTGATTTCATGCAGTTAATTAATTTTAAAGTATGTTATGCGACCAATCGCGAGCATAATCTATTATTTGTGATGGTCTGTGACCCAACAGATAAGGATGAGGCTATTCGAAATGAGATAGAATTTATCCGGCATAAATTTTTAGGCAAATTTGCTTCCGTTTTAGCGCAGGATTCAAAGGATCCGGCGGCCTATCAAGAGATAGAGAAAGATGTTGCGGTCAGTAAGAGTGAGCTCCGACCGAAGATATCGCTTTGTGGGTTCAGTGGCGTGGGGAAAACAACTATTACCAAATTGATTAAGGAAGAAGAGATCCCCACGCGTCATATTCCGACGATTACGGGCTATATTTCGGAGATTAAAGTAGGAGACTTTCAATTTTATCTCTGGGATCTGGCAGGTCAAACACAAATACGGTATACCGAGATATGGGCTCAATTCATGCGGGGCTCCGATGTGATTATTGTAGTCGTTGATTCTACGGAACAGAATGTCTATGAATCCCGATTCTTCATTGAATTAAGTCGCAAAGAAGCTCCTTATGCGCGAGTGGCGATTATTGCCAATAAACAAGACCTTCCAGGCGCGATTCCGATCGAGAAAATTAGTGAAATACTTGAATGTGGTGTGTACGGCTACAAAGTCACCTCTCTGGTGGCTATTAACGTGGAAAACCGCATTCCGGCGCTAAAAGTGATGGCTGAAACGGCTGCAACTACCGCTAAAACACTCGCCGAATTTCAATTGCTGGAGGATCGGACTGATTTGGTGAAAGAAGTTCCATTCGCTATCTCTAAAGGGTATTTAAAAGAAGCCGCGAAAATTTTAGAGGAAATCGCGTACCTGTCTCAAAAACGCGGTGATCCAGAAGGCGCACAGCGGTTTTCCAATTATGCTGCGTATATTAGAAGTCAAAACATTATAATCGATCAAAAAATCAAACAAGTTTATAAATTAATTGAAGAAAGGCAGCAGGAATATCTTTAATTTTCCCCAAATATTCACTTATTTCCAAGATTATTTGTGTTGATTGTTTAATATCCGTGTAGAGATAAAAAACAATTAATTAATATAGGTTAATCTACTTAAGAGGGAATGAACCTACCTTCATTATATCAGTTAGAGGCACAAAAATTGGATATTGAAATTTTCCATAGTCCTATTTTAACAGGCCTAATTCGAGCTCCTCCGTCCAAAAGTTATACCCATCGGGCAGTAATCATGGGTGCATTAGCAAAGGGAACCTCCGTTATCAAAGAACCCTTAATAGGGGAGGACACGGTCGCTTCTATGAAGGCGATGCGTGTATTAGGGGCGAAAATTACGGAAGAGGAAAACAAACTCATTATCAAAGGGCTTGACCAGTTCCAAATCCCTGAAAACCCCATTGATGTGGAAAATTCAGGGACTACTATACGGTTTTTAACGGCATTAGTGGCGCATGTGCCCGGAACTATTAGATTAACGGGAGACGCTTCGATTCAAAAGCGCCCCATGGCAGAATTACTTGACGCCCTCCACCAATTAGGTGTTGAATGCTGGTCGGAAACAACAGCCGGCACTCCTCCGCTTGTGGTTAAAGGGGGAACTCTGACGGGTGGGCGTGTTTCAATTCCTGGGAATGTGAGTTCTCAATTCATTTCCGGGTTACTTATTTCAGCTCCTTTAGCGAAATCGGATATAACTATCCAATTAACTACTCCCTTAAAATCTGCCCCCTATCTTGCTATAACCAGTAAGATGCTCCGAAACTTCGGAATACGACATTCATATAATGCAAAACGACGAGAATTTCAAATTCCAGGGCAACAGGTCTTTCACCCTCTTGAATTCACCGTTCCGGGGGATTTTTCCTCAGCCGCCTTCTTTCTAATCGCCGGAGCATTGTTAGAAGGGCGTATTACGGTTTCAAATCTGGATATGGATGATCCCCAGGGCGATAAACAAGTTATAGAAATCCTAAAAAAAATAGGAGCAAAAATTTCTATTAATCGTAAAGGAAAAACTGTAACTGTCAGTAAAAATCGATTAAAACCCTTTGAAGTCGATTGTGGGGATACTCCCGACTTGGTACCCATTCTCGCTGTTCTCGCTTCCTTCATCCCAGGGACCTCAAAACTTTTTAATGCCGCACATCTGCGCATAAAAGAAAGTGATCGCTTATCGACCATCACGACGGAATTACAAAAAATGAAGGTGGATATCAAAGAATTACCTGATGCCCTGATCATCAATGGGAATTCTGTCCATCAAGCAGCAATTTTGGAATCCTATAACGATCACCGAATTGCGATGGCATTAGTTATTGCGGCATTACCCCTACCAGAGAAGACGATAATTAGAAATATTGATTGTATCAAAGTCTCCTATCCGTCATTTCTCGCCGATCTTAAAATGATCGGTGGGAACTTTCAGGTGATTAAATCATGAGTGGAAATGTATTTGGATCCAATTTTGTGATTGTTTCCTTTGGGGAAAGTCACGGGAAATGTATTGGTGTCGTTATTGATGGATGTCCCGCGGGATTAAAACTCAATGAAGACCACATCCAAAACGAATTGAACCGCCGTAAGCCCGGCCAAAGTAAAGTCAGTACTTCACGAAAGGAGGAAGACCATTTCGAGATACTTTCCGGATTGTTCAATGGCTATACCACAGGCGCACCTATTTGCATGATTGTGGCTAATAAAGATATGGATTCCGCCATATATGAAAAAATCAAGGATACTCCCCGACCAGGGCACGCGGATTTTACCGCCTGGCACAAATACGGCGGCTTTGCCGATAACCGCGGCGGAGGACGGTTCTCCGGGCGAATCACTCTTTCCTTCGTCCTTGCAGGAGCGATTGCGAAACAGTTACTAAAGGAACTATTGCAAATTGAAATCCTAGCGCATACGGTTGCCATAGGCGGTATTCAAGTCGACCATTCTCTCTCCGTAGAAGAAATTAAGGCCCATCGGGATGCTAATGCGGTTCGATGTGCTGATCCAAAAATCGCTGAACGGATGATCAAGAAAATTGAGGAGGTAAAGCAAGCGGGCGATTCAGTAGGTGGCATTATCGAAATTATCTGCACTAATGTACCTGCAGGATTAGGAGAGCCGGTCTTCAGAAATATTGAGAGCGAATTTAGTAAATTCCTCTTCGCTATCCCAGCGGTCAAAGGTGTCGAATTTGGAGCTGGATTTAAAGCCGCAGAATTATTAGGTTCGCAACACAATGACCGGTTTATCATTGAAGATAATCAAATAAAGACTACGACCAATAACGCCGGCGGAATCCTTGGCGGGATTAGCAATGGAATGCCCCTCGTCTGTCGTATAGTGATCAAACCAACTGCCTCTATTGCGAAACCTCAAAATACCGTGAATCTCCAATCGATGAATTCCACTGAAATCGCGATAGAAGGACGGCACGACCCCGTCATTGTTCCCCGGGTAATTCCTGTTGCAGAGGCTGCTCTCGCCATAGTCCTAGTGGATTTAGCAATTCAAAGAGGTTTGATTCCCCAAGTAATAAAATAGAAAGGGTAGGATTATAATGAATAAACGCTGGGAAATCGCAATTGTTGGTGGCACTGGCGGAATGGGGCAGCTGTTCGCCAAAGAATTGAAATCGCACGCAGAAATTATTATCATTAGTCGATCGTTAGAGAAAGCAGAAGCGATTTCCCAAAAATTAGGCGTTCGCAGCGGTAGGCTGCAAGATTGTCGAACCGCAGACATTATTATCATCTCTGTTCCCATCGAAAATACGTATGAAACCTGCCAAGCCCTCTTTCAAATTGTGAAACCCGGCTCTTTAATCATTGATATTGCCGCTGTGAAGACCCCACTTGAAAAAATTAAAGCAGAACTTCCAGCCCATCTTTCTTATATCTCGATGCATCCCTTATTCGGACCCGAAGGCACGTTCCGGAACTTTAATGTCCTTCTGATACCAATAAAAGAGGACCATTGGCTTCCAAAGATTCAAGAGCTGCTCAAAAAGTTAGGCGCCACTTCGGCTATTACAACACCCGAAGAACATGACTTGATGATGAGTAAAATTCAAGTGGCGCATCATTTCATGTATTTAGCCTTAGCTGCTTATCTCAGCGATACGCAAATTGCTCCCCATTTTTTTACGCGGTCCTTTAAGGAAACGCTCAAAAATTTTGAAAGCATCGAGAAAAATCTGTCTGTTATTCTTGAGATTCAACACACGAACCCCTATGCCGAATCAACACGCGAAGAAATCAGTTCCTTAATACAAGATCTAATCGCCTTAAAACAAGCAACCAAAATAAAAGAGCTTTTGGATAAAGTTGAGCGATTTAAGAGAACTTACTTTCTTAAAAAAAGTAACAAATAACTAAAAAAAGGGATTAATTTAAGAACCGATTGTTTTACCTTTAGCTACTTCTCTAATTTGCCCATCTTTGATATAACCGACGCGATCTGCATATTTTATTATGGATTCATCATGGGTAACGACAATGATCGTAGTCCCTTGTTTTTTATTGAGTTCACGGAGTAATTTAACAATGTCTTCTCCCGTCTTACTATCTAAGTTGCCTGTGGGTTCATCCGCAAACACAACCTTTGGGTTGTTGATCAATGCCCGAGCAATGGCTACCCGTTGTTGTTCACCACCACTTAGCTCCCGCGGACGATGGTCTTTCCGTTCGATCAAGTCGACGAGCCGTAATAAGGTTAATGCTCGTTCCTCTATGATCTTACTCGATAAAGATGTAGGCCAAAGTGGGGCTTCTACGTTTTCTATGGCAGTCATTTCTTGGATTAAGTTGAAATTTTGAAAAACAAAGCCTACTCTTTCACGCCGGATTTTTGGGAACATACTCTCATCCACCATTCCCGTATCCAACCCATCCAAGATAATGCGCCCCGTTGTAGGCGTGTCCAACCCACTGAGTACATTGAGTAATGTCGATTTTCCACTTCCCGAAGGACCGATAATAACAAAGAACTCTCCTTTCTTGATTTTCAAGTCGATATTCTTTACGGCAATAATGATTTCTGAACCTCTGCGATATTCTTTAGTAGTTTGCTCTGCAATTATTACATACTCCTCTGAAGAATCACGTGATTCTGATCTCGGTTTGACTTTTGGTTGTTTTCTTTCTCCTTCACTCATAATCTACACCTCTCAAGCCTTTCTAAGGGCCTCCATAGGTCTGACATTCAACATTCTGCGCCAAGCTACGAAGACTCCAAGGAATTGCACGAGCACAATTATCGCAAAGGAAGCTAAAAACGCTATTGACATAAAGATCTCGGGAACTGCTCCTGTATAGTACCCCACAATTCCCAAGTAATGGATGATTATTTCAAGGTCGATTAATGCAGCGACAACACAAACCAGCAACAATTCACCGATAAAAAGCCATTTAATATCTGCGGATGTCCATCCTAAGCAACGCAACGTCGCTACTTGGAGTTTCCGGTAGTTTGAAAGTAACAATCCATATACGAGTGCAGTGATGGATACAGCAGCTATGGCTAGCAATATCGGCCAAAAGAGTCCACCTTGAGTCAGCAGTTGATCTAGCAAATAGGAAGATAACCATAGCAAAATTGCATAAATTATGACAAAGAGCAGAAACCGTTTCCCAGTCCTAACGGCCAACTTTAAAGATTTAATAAAAATACGAAAGGTCATATTTTATCACTTGATATTCTTGATTTACTAGTTCTAAAATATTAGATCAAATTGTTTAATGATAATTTTAAGATTACTGCTTTTATTTATAAATATTATAATGGGTTCTCGATTTTATTAAACTTATTATATTTTGTCAACAAATTTTACCAAAGATTGGTCAATCCGGGGAGATCCCAGGATTGACTGGGACCCTACAGCAACGATCCACTCCATTATAGTCATTTTCGGAAATATATTTTGAATGTGGTTAGCTTAACAACTTGCCTTAATTTTTCTAAGGAGTTTTAGAATATTTAGGATAGTTTGTTTATAATTTTCCTCTTTTTAATTTTGATTTTTTTACTGACATTTTTTTAAATGAAATCGCTAAAGGATAAAATAATTTGAAGCTGAAGGTTGGAAATAGTGAAATATCGAAATCCTAAGACGACCATCGATGCCATCATTTTAGAAGAGCCAGAATCCATTGTACTTATTAAAAGAAGAAATCCCCCGTTCAAGGATGAGTGGGCACTCCCTGGCGGATTTGTAGAATTAGGTGAAAGGGTGGAAGATGCCGTGATCCGTGAAGCCAAAGAAGAGACGGGCCTAGCCATTGAAATTATAAAATTGGTGGGCGTCTATTCAGATCCGAATAGAGACCCGCGAGGACATACGATAAGCATTGCGTACTTGTGTAAAAAGAGAAATACGGGCGATAAGCCGAAAGCTGGGAGTGATGCAAAAGAGGCTAAAAGTGTTACGCGGAATGAATTTGCGCAATTGAAATTAGCCTTTGATCATAATATTATTGTGCAAGATGCATTGAAAATAGCGAATCAAGAAAAATTATGGTGAGAAAAATGCCTGATGAGTTTGATTTAGCAGGATCCAATTCCGCTTTATCGGAAAAAATCACAAAGAACTATTTTGTATGTGTAGAAAAATGCGATCAATATGCAGCCCGGACTAAAATTGAAGAAAGGAAGGTAATGGGGAAAGAGCCCGGGGAACTCACTTTTGAAACATCATATACGCCCTATTTTATTGCTAAAGCGAATTATCGCATTGCGTATCTGCGGCGGAATCGTTATAGCATCAATCTTCCTGCCGATGTCGATTCTGTGAAAATCTTGAATAAGGTCTTTACCCAGAATAATGAGATCATTAACAATGAAGTAAAAATGGAAGCCATCGAAAAAATTGTTGTAGAACGAAGCGATAGCATGGAGCTTTCTCACAAAGGAGAAAAAGTAAGGGAGAAAGATATTCCCCCGCACAATGAGGTTGATGCCTCCTTTTATGAACAGCACAAAGAGGAGATAACGCTAGCGAAATTTGATATTGGGGATATAATCGAACAACTCCGAGACCGGCTAGTTAGTCGGCCACGAGATACCTCGCGCTCCCTAGACGAAACTTTCAATGTAGAAATTCAGGTCATTCTCCGAACCTTTTACTGGGGCATTTTCACAAGTGACGGCAAAGAAAAGAAGATGCGTGTAGATAGTATTACGGGAAAAATAGATTTTCTCTAATTCAAATTTTTTATTATAGTGAAATCCAAATCGTAATTCCATTAATGATAAACGTGATGCCTAGATAAATAAGGAATCCGGCGCAACACACCAAAATAACCTGATAAACCCTATCCGTGATCCATTTTTTTCCGGTAGCAATCATTACCGAAACGAAGGTATACCAGGATAAATCGCTTGAAATATGCCCAATATAGAAGATAGCTAAGCCAATTAACCCAAATTCAATGGGCACGACAGAAAGGGGAGGTAACTCAGTAAAAATCAAGCTTACTCCAATTGTTGCCCACCAGATTATCCAAAATGGATTGGTAAGACTCAACACAATTCCATTCACGATTGGAACATACCGTTTTTTAGGACCTTCCGCGGCTTTTCCTTCCAATTCTTTAGTGATTGAGATTCTTTTAATGAACACGTCAATTAACATTAGACTGGCTAAGATACACAAAATAATCCCCCCTATAGTACTTATAATTAATTCTACAAGTTTAGACTGTAAAACAGCATCCAAACCCAAAACTAATCCTATCAGAAGGATTAACTCGGTGAAGGAATGCCCCAATACTACGAGCGGTCCTGTTGTCCATCCCCTTTGGGGCGTTTCTTTAATTACCGCCGTAAAAACTGGGCCTGGGGTGATGGCTCCCGTAAATCCTATTATAAAGGAATAGAGCATAATCTGTAAAAGCAGAAGAAATTCCATTCTTACGTATCACCGGAATAAATCATGTTCGGCGGGTCGGATTAATCTTTTCATACTACCGTCTTTATTGTGATATTGATATCCCCGGATTAAAATGATGGGCAAGGCCTCATCCGCTTCCCCCATAATTAATTCTGCCGCAGAAGCCAGTTCATCAGCAATGGCAATTTGTTTTTTTTGGAGGGTATAATTGAATAAATCTACTTGCCCGCGATAATCCCGGATTTCTTTGATTCCAGCAACCCCGATAGCCACATTTATCGCCGCATGTCGAAATGGCCGTCCATGGGAATCCGATATAATAATCGCCACATCTTTCCCCGTTTTTTGAAGGATCTGGGCTCGGAGGTCAGCCGCGGACTTATCAGAATCAACGGGAAGCAATGTGACAAAATCACCAGGGGTATTGGATTTGTCAACACCGGCATCGGCACATACAAGCCCTGATTTGGTCTCCACAATAATTTTTCCTATTCCCTCAATTATTGCGGTTCTTAACACGGCGTTAGATTCTTCTAAAATTAAGGTTATCACTCGCGGGTCTTTATCGATTTTTTTCGCTATTTGAATAGCTTCTTCGGTGGGACTTATCTCATTTAAATTGCGCAATCGCCCTTCCACGCGCGAAAGGATTTTTTGCGAAATTACGAAAATATCAGAATCTTCGATATGGAGTTTCATTTTCTTCATGGAATTTAAGAGTATATCCACGAGATTATCCCTTTCCTTGATAATCGGAATATCCTTGAGTCCAATTATTTGAATCATATGGATTCACCATCTTCCAAGAGATTAACTAATTCTTCCAGATCATCCCGGGTATTTACATTAAAGAATGTACTCAATTTGGGATCTATTTGCTCTATCTCGCTTACGGGTAAAAAATAGGTCCTGGGAATGAACTCAATAAATTTTCGCATTTCAAAGCATTGTTCCGCAATCGCTCGTTCCAACGCCTTGACTGTGGGATCCTTTCGATAAATCGCACAGAGTGGCTCGATATAGCCATTGGGAAATCGAGGAATGACGGCATTGTAGCCAGACTTTTCGCCCATTATCTGATCATACAGCAATGTTATAACCTTTGGATTAATGAACGGCATATCGCATCCTATTAAGAGTATTAACTCATATAATGCGTTTTTGATACCGGTCAAAGCGCCAATCAGCGGGCTTTCGATAGTAGGATTTTCATCCAGCAAAAATCGTGCGGGATCTTTTATGAATTGTCTTATATTTTTTCTCCTTTTTTCAGTCTTCGTAATAATCAGAATATCCTCTGATAAGGAGCGAACCTTTTCGAACGTGCGAGTAATCAACGGCTTATTATTAATGGTAATTAAAGCTTTATCTACACCTATCCGCCTAGATTTTCCGCCAGCCACCATCACAATGGAAAGTTGCATTATTATCAGCGAGATCCTTTAAGATGAATTATGGAATTTATTAAGTTCCGTATTTTTGATTTCTAGCGATTTATCGGGATAATCTAAATTATAGTTAATACCGCGGCTTTCCGTTCTTTTTAAGGCGGAATCGATGGTAAGTTCAGCTACGGTCGCGATATTTCTAAGGTCGAGCAAATCCGAAGTGATGATACAATGCCAATAATACTCATTAATTTCTTCTTTTATGTTGGCAACGCGCTTTTTCGCCCGTTGGAGCCTTTTATTCGTCCGCACGATGCCTACATAGTTCCACATGAACCTCCGAATTTCATCCCAGTTTTGAGTGATAACCACGGCCTCATCACTCTCTACCGCCTCTCCTATTTCCCAAGGTTGAAATTCTTGAAGTTTAATTCCTTCCTTAATTAATTGCTTACATTTTTTAGCAGCCTCATGAGCACATACCGCCGCTTCCAGTAATGAATTACTCCCTAACCGATTCGCTCCATGTAATCCTGTACAACTCGTTTCTCCAATCGCAAACAGATTTTGAATATTCGTAATGCCATCTACGGTTGCTTTAACCCCACCACAGCAATAATGAGCTGCGGGAACGACTGGAATTTGGGATTGAGTTATATCGATATTGAATTCCAAACATTTATTATAAATGCCGGGAAATCGTGTCTTAATGAATTGCGGCTCTCTATGCGTTATATCGAGAAAAACGCAATCATCACCGCTTCTTTTCAATTCATTGTCGATGGCTCGTGCTACTACATCCCGGGGCGCAAGTTCTTTACGTTCATCATATTTCTCCATAAATCTATTTCCATCTTTATCCACTAAAATAGCCCCTTCTCCACGTAACGCTTCCGTAATCAAGAAAGATTTCGCATAGGGATGATATAAGCAGGTGGGATGAAACTGAAAAAATTCCATATTCATTATAGTGGCTCCCGCGCGATATGCCATGGCAATGCCATCGCCTGTGGCAACATCCGGATTACTAGTATATAAATAAATTTTTCCAGCGCCACCCGTCGCTAAAACAACGATCTTTGCTTGAATTCGTATGACCCTTTTCCTCTCCACATCTAGCACATATGCCCCAATAACCCGATCCTCTGAAGTTACTAAATTTACGGCCATAAAGTATTCCAAAATAGGAATTTGTGACTTCATAGTCGCATTTAATAACGCCGATTCAATCGCATGACCCGTTCGATCATCGACATGAAGAATCCGACGATGCGAATGCCCTCCTTCCATTCCGAGATCAAATTGCTTGCTATTTTCTCCCTTATTAAATTCCACATTATATATATCAATTAGTTCCTTGACCCGGGCGGGTCCATTTCGAATTATGTTTTCTACCACCGCTCTATCACATAGCCCATCCCCCGCCCGGAGGGTATCTTCTATATGGGATTCGAACGAATCATTCTCCGAGAATACCGAGGCTAAGCCCCCTTGGGCATAATTGGTGTTGGATTCGGCTTTCTCCTTTTTCGTAATAACTAATACGTTCGCAAAATGGCAAGCTTTTAGCGCAAAAGATAACCCGCCTATACCACTTCCAATGACCAAGATGTCCGTCTTCATATCTGCCATGGGTCTCGAAGATTCCTACCACATTAATTTCCATAGATAATTAAGGAACAAATATCATTAACATTTATTTTTATTTCATTAATAATTATTATGAGGGTTTTTCTTATGAAAGAAATCAGTTTAAAATCTATTACCCAATTTTCCAAAGGAACCTTTCAGACCATTAACGATGAAATCGCAGTGGAAACCATTATTACCATTTGGGTTAATAATAATGTAATTAGTTCGATTTTATGTTCGCCAATTTTAGAAAAAGAAATGGCTGTGGGGTATCTTTTCACGACAGGTATCATTAATTCATTCCAAGAAGTGGAAAATATAATTATTGAAGGGTATAATATTAAAGTCGCTCTCAGTTCCAAGATTAATCTTGATTCACGGTTAAAAAACTCTCAATTTATCAATCGGGTTATTACCACAGGCTGTGCGCCTCCGGAATATTGGCTCCAAGTTAAAAAGGGAAAAGGGCTCCCGCGAATCGAATCCCAGATGCAAATGAACATTTCGGATGTATTTAAGGCAATTAAAGATTTGAACGAGACTTCAGAAATATTCCACCGAACAGGCGCTACCCATGCAGCTGGATTATACGATGCTTCTAGTACTCGGATTATTGTGGCAGAAGATATTGGACGCCATAATGCGGTAGATAAAGTTATAGGATATGCCCTTATGCGAGGCATTACTTTAGAGGATAAATTGTTAGTTTCCACAGGGCGTTTAACCGCTGATATGGTTTTTAAATCCGCAAAATGCGGGATCGCTATTGTCGCTTCCATGGCAGCCGCCACGGATTCCGGAATTTCCACGGCAACGGTAACCAATACCACGCTCATTGGATTTGTCCGAGGTAAAAGAGCAAATTTATATACTAACGCGAATCGAATTATAGAAAATGATTTCGGAAAGGAAATGCTATGACTAAATTAGAAAACGAACTGGAAGAGCTACGAACCGAAATTTCCAAAATAGATAAGTCCATTGTGCAATTATTGGAATCAAGAGCCGCAGTCGCCAAAAAAATCGGATTGATTAAACAAAAACTCGGCCATGTTTTAATAGATAGAGCCCGAGAACAAAAAATTTATGAAAAGGTGGCCACTGAACCCCTTGAACATCTCACCACCTCACAAGTACTCGCCATCTTCAAAGAAATCATCGGCGCCTGCCGAGCCGTTCAATTGAGGAAAAAGCGGGTTGCCTTCTTAGGTCCTGCTGGTACATTTTCGGAAGAAGCGACGAAATTATATTTCTCTGAAGCCGAAGCCGATTTCTCCATAGTAAATAAAATTCCCGATGTTTTCCGCCAAGTAATCAGTCGTGAAGTGGATTATGGGGTCGTTCCTGTTGAAAATTCCACGTATGGATCAGTGCCGGTTACCCTTGATCTGCTCCTCGAGAGCGACATTAAAGTTATAGGGGAAATTATCATCCGCGTTAAACATAATCTCATAGCGCTGAAAGAAATTCCTCTCTCTGAAATCAAAACGCTTCTTTCCGTAGACCAAGCCATTGCTCAGTGTCGAAGGTTCATTGAGGAAAATTTGCCCCACATTGAAGTTATTGAAACCAAGAGCACTGCCAAAGCCGTCGAACTGCTCTCGGAATATGAGAATGCCGTTGCCATTGGAACGGAGATCGCAGCAGAAATATACGGCTGCATTGTTCTTTCAAAAGGGATTGAAGATAGCCAAAATAATTTTACCCGATTTTTTGTAATTGGCCATGAAGATACAGTTACTACGGGAAAAGATAAAACCTCCATCGTGTTTTCAGTGAGACACATTCCAGGTGCTCTATTACAAGCCTTAAAAGCCTTCTCCAGTCGTAATATTAACCTAACTAAACTTGAATCCCGTCCCTCCCGCCTCACACCTTGGGAATACTATTTTTATATGGATTTTGAGGGGCATTTCACCGAATCAAATATCCAAGAGGCGCTCGCCGATTTGAAGAAAGTTTCGTTATTCCTTAAAATTCTGGGCTCGTATCCTATAAATTTTTAGTCTTAGTTTCTTCTTTTATCTTTGCTTCTAAACTTGGACACACTAAGGAAATAAGCCCGCCCGAGGCACCCCAAAGCACCGTTATGTAAAAGCCTCCCCCCACGATTATGCTTACCATACTTATGGTTATCATGACTAACCCTCCCATCGTATATTTACGCATAATAACAAGCACACCACTCCACATACAGATCCCTGCGCAAACGAGGCTGATGATTCCGGATAAAATCGGGTTAGCTTGGAAAAATGGGATGAATAATAACCGTTCACTCCAATTAGTTCCTCCACTGCTGAATACCATAATTAAAATTCCTTCTAAAATGCACCAAAATCCTGATACGATGCCTAATACGCCTGCTGCTCCCGCCGTCGCAGGTTTTAGAATTTCTTCAGTCGCCATATCAATTCCTCGAACTAATTAAACATGCTTTTAAAAATAATAATCTATACGTTTAAAAAATTTCTGGAGGGGTTTTTCTGGTCGTAAAATAGATCGTAGGGCCATAACAATTATTATAATTAGTATAATCTTGACAACTTTTTTTCATATTTCAAAGAGAATTGAAATATGTTCTTTCTTTTGGAAGTTATTTAGAATATCCCAATCGAGGGGGCGAACCTGTTACTCTTCTTGTCCGTTCCAGCACCCTGTGAGCTCGAGAATTTTCCGCACCGTCTTTTTAAGGACGGTATCATAATAGGGGGAATCTTCGCCCCCATAGAAACAAGCGCCATGTAATTGATCGGCAATTTTTGAAACGTCATCCGCAAGCTCTTGGGCTTTGGGGTCAATTCCGCCTAAATTTACTAGTGCCGTAATCCGTTTAACGTGGGTTTCAGCCCTCCCTTTCGGGATATGTATCCCTTTGGTTGCCAAATACTGATCGACTGCCTCGATGACGGCGAGCCACCCCTTTTCGCAGGCTTGGCGTTTCTTGAGAGGATCCGGCCTCGCCCGTTCCTTGAGGGCTTCCTCATAAAAACCATAAAAACCAAAGTCCTTATCCATAGTAATAATTGGCTGTTGTAATTGATTACTGATTTTTATAATCTCTGAATTTTTTACACCCGGATAATCTAAACGAATTGAGAGAACCTCATAGTTATAATCTTTCAACTTAGGAATAACTGATAATGGAATGTTTTCATCTATTATAAATTGGAAAGTCATTTTTTATTCGTTTCTATACGTCAATTAATAATTTTTATCAATGCATTAAAATTTGGGAGAATTATGTTGAAATACTGAAAATTTGTTCCTCACGAAGAATTCGGTGCGCATAATCTAAAACAGCTAGAATATCCTCGTATTCAATTCGATATTCTTCTTGAATTTGATTATAATCCCATCTAGCCGCTAATAATTCTAAAATAAAATCTACCGTAAGCCGTGTGCCACGTATACATGGTTTTCCTGCACAGATTTCAGGATCAATAACAATTCTGTCTGCAATTTTCATAATATCTTCTCTTATTTATTAATGTTACTAATAATTATTTGATTTGCTCTTATTTAATTTTTGCTATTCTCAGGCTATATTGCGATCAGCATGAAATAAGAATGGATGAAATTCCCGTACAATTTTCTTGATGGTATGTTGCTGTTGAAATGAAAACAGAAGAAAATTAGGATTTCGTAAGTTGACGAATTCCCCTGCGCAATCCTTCAATAAGGGAATGTTGTCCTTCCCTATCATTTTCCCTATTCAATAGATACATTTCGTTTAGAATGGTTGTTGCAATATCCTCAATTGCGCCCAATTCTAAGTATGGATGGAGCGCCTGAATATATTTCGGCCAAGGGCGGGTCTCCTTGATAATCTCATGATTTTAAAATAGATTACAAGAGGAAGGGAAAGAACAGAAACGCGAGCCCGGTCATGGCCCCACCAATGCAGAGCGGATTCAAAATATTGTCAGTTAATGGAATTCTGGGGGTATAATAGTCAATTAGAAAGAAAATTAATGCACCGATCCCGCAAAGCACTAAGCAAGCCCCAACTACGGTTAGAGTAATGGAATTCACCAGCACAATCATGCAAAGGAATCCCGTTCCAAAGGACACCACTACTCCTGCAATGCAGCCTTCCCAAGTCTTTTTGCTCTGAGCGTTGATTTTATGTTTTCCTACAGTCACGCCCACAATGGTTGCGGACGCATCCCCTAACGCTGCCATTGCGATCACTGCCATTGCAATGGGGTTTGAAAACAAGAGGACTGCAAAAAGAACACCAATTGCCAAGTGAATATGAGGGCCGATGGTATTCCTTTCTTTCCCACGATAAACTCTGCTGATCATTTTAACAGGATAATATCGTGGCGCATATACCCGAACAAAATCAGTTAATGTGAGTAATAAAAAAATTGCTACAATCATAAAAAGGCTAAATCCTTTCGCCGCAAGCGTCGGCGAGATTAGTGCAGGATCTAAATTCTGAGTAATATGCCAGATGTCCCAATTATCAGCAATATATCCAAATAAGGTATTTGAAGCCAACTCGCCTACAAACAAATAGCATGTCAAAATCCCAATAATTGTGATATGGAAGGCTTTCCGAGATACTTCAAGATCGATCTTAATTAAGGGTTTTGCACTTTCATTGAGCTTCTCTTCGCTGCTTTTACCTTTTCGTCTTTCTCTGAGCGTATATAATGCAATAAAAACGACAACTATAGGAAGGAAAGCGAGCGTGTAAAAGCCTAACGGATAGGGTATTGGTAATATCGGTGCAACTAATGCCAAATTACCTTGATTTAATAATCCATATATTCCCCATCCCATAAAATATAGCCCCATGGCAAAACAAGTTCCTGCTGCTAATACGCTGGACCACGCCCCCTCCCGACTTTTTTCCTGAAAGTTTTTCAGTGCTATTTTAAAAATTACCACTCCAAAAATTATGATAATAATCCCAATCGTCAAATTGAACAATCCGAGCACACTTTCACTTCCCAGTCTGTTTTTCAAATACCACTGACGTTTCTGAAATAACTATTCTTTAAGTTTAAAAAATTTCTGGAATCGGACTTTTCCAGCTGTAAAATAGATTGCTACGAATGAAATTGGAAATCCCCCCATCTTTTTTCTGAATATAAAATATTTTATAAATTTAAGAGATCTTGAAGGAAAAATCTTAAATTATATGAAGAAACTATTTTAAGCAATGTCAAATATTGGCGACCTTTTATCCATCGGATTTATCGTAACCTTAATTCTATTATGCTCTACTTTCAGTATTGCCTTAATTGATACGAAATTAAGAAAAACTTTTGGTATTATTACGGGAATTCTTACCGTAGTAGCTGTTGGGTTTATGGCCTTATTTATTCTGGGATTTGTCCTTTATCCAGAACCCCTCCCACCCTAAATTCCGATGACTCTTTAAGCCAGAGCCTAGCTAAAGATTTTTAACTTTACTACTTAACTTTTTCAATAACTGACCCATTTAATTCCTTCATGAGGGCGCGCTACTCTCTCAAGAAATAAAATATGATATGCCATTTGAAATATGGGGTGATATTGCCAAGAGTGATTTAGCAACGGGTGAAATCTGGCAAGCCCATCCAAATTATCCGATTAATCACATTTGGAAAGGGAATGATTTGCATAAGATGAGTGAATTTACTCAAGAAACCTGTTGCGAATAATTTACAGCAGGATTGAAGTAAATGAAGTGATTTAAATGTCTATTTGGTCTGATGATGAACCAGATGAGAAAAGATTGGAAAAGATATGTCGGCTGTTAGACTTTAAGAGATTGATTGCACAGAGTAACTTACCAGAAAAAGCGCGACTATTGGAAGCCACTGACAATTTAATTACGAATCATATAAATCACGTTATATCTTAATTCCTTTGGTTAATAATAAAGGATACATTCCTTTTTTTCTTTTTTTTAAAGGGTAAATAATACTTCTTTCGCAGAATAAAAGGTAGATGAAACTCTCTTTTGTAAAGTAAGGCTGGATAAGACTTCTTTTGTGGGAAATAAATTTCAGTTGCAGGATAAACGGAAAGGGAATATCTTTTGCTTATTATTAAAGTTTTGGAGGTGAGCACCAGATCTTCGATGAAACAATTTCTAGCATTGGAAGCTGGACGGTTGCCCTTGCCACCATCGAAGAGTTCTTCACCCTTATAAAAGAGTGATTTCTTGGCTTAAGACCTTGAAGACAAACATACCAGCCACTGCATCGTATCGTTAATAAGCCCGTTTATCGAAATGTTTTCATATGCTGGTGGTTCTTGTGGCCTTTTATGGGCTGGGTGGTTCTTCATAAAGTTCTTAAGGAATGTATAGTATCAATAAAACACATGAATTTTCCTACGATTGTCTGTGTATGTTCGGCGCATCGCGACCAAGGGAAGACCCAATTAGTCATACGACTAGTAAAGGGTCTGACGGAAGAAGGATTTGAAGTAGGGACCATGAAACATATCGGGGGTGAGTCCTCCTTTGATAGCCCGAATGCCAAAGATACCGTGCGCCACGCGGAAGCTGGCTCGAAGTTGGTAGTAGCCGTAACGAAAGAGGAAATTATTACTCTTACAAGAGCTGAAGAACCTACACTCGAAAATGCGCTTAAAAAATTTCCGGAGAGTTTAGATTTCATTATCGTTGAGGGATTTAAAAAATCTAGTTATCCTCGGTTTCTCATTATCGATAAGGCCGAAGAAATCAAAGGATTGGATGAAACTGGTCCTGTTCTGGGCATTACGGGCTATATTGCGGATAAAAAGGAGGAAATCGCCAAATTAGATGAAAAATATCCGGTACTCGATGAAAAAAATGGTGGGGCATTCGTTTCAATTATTAAACAGCATCGACTGAAATCCATTACCTCTAATTTACCTGGAACGAATTGTGGTGATTGTGGATTCCAAAGTTGTGAGGAAATGGCCGAGAATATTCTCTTCAAGAAAGTATCCTTCGATAAATGTCCACATATATCTAAATTATTAACATTGCGAATTGATGGCAAAGAAATCTATATGAAAGATTTTGTCCAAAATATTATCTGTAAAGGTATTGAAGGGGCAATTCAGACTTTAAAAGGGGTCCCGCGCAATCCCCAAAAAATTGTAATTGAAATAGCCCCTACTGAGAAATAATTGATTGATGTTTTTACAAAAACCAAAAAAGGCTAAAAAATGAAAAAAGAAAAAGACTCACAAGAGAAAAAATATCTTTATATTAAATTAAAGTAACACCCCAGCGGATTTATAATCACTGTCATGATTCCTCCTCTAATCCATGGGGTTATTCCCAGAATAATTTTGAAAGCAGTAAACTCGCCGGATTGTGGGTTCTAAAATAAGGTTTATTAGGTCGACAGACCTTACCCGAAACCCCAATTGGATTACTTATGTGATGAACAAGAAAAATCTCCTTTTGATCAGTCTAATTGCGCGCTCCTTTTTGGATTTATCCACCCTAAAAACGGGTGTCAAGAACAAGACATGCTAAAAAATCATAGTTTAAACAGATCATATAAGTTTAAATACCCAAATCGATCAAAGTAAGTTATCTCCATGAGACAATCAATTAGAATTGTCTTATGAAGAGAGAGAGAGAGAGTGGTAGAAGTAGATGAGAAAAGCTATTAAAATCGTTGCATCCTTATTTTGTATGTTCCTCATGGTAAACATGATTACTATAGATGCCGAGAATAATTCGTTAATTATTACGGCAAATCTAAAAGTGAAAAAAACGTTAGATGAGGTGGGAGACATTACTATTATAGCGGATGTGGGAGAGGAAATTATATTTGATGCTTCTGCCACTATAGGTCCTTGGCAGACCCTCGTCTATTTGTTTCATGATGGGAGCCAACCCTTGACCAGCACACAACTGC
>CAYGYC010000035.1:0-20741 GCA_964353755.1 uncultured archaeon
CTTCTCTATTCTTCACATTCTTCTTTTCTATTATCTCTTTTTTGTTGCTTAACTGCTGATTATCTTGTTTATATATAAAAGATCTGCTTTAAAAACTCTCCTCTCCTTTTTACCTATTTGAAACGAACTAAAATTCCTAAAAAGGATATTTTTTAAGTCATTCAGGTAAAACTAGAATCTTTTTAGAGAGGGAGCAGTAGTTATATTTTTGAGTCGGAGGTATCATAATGGGTATGGCACTCTCGTGCGATTACCTCGAAGATCTTTTCTACATTCTCGCCGGTCTTCGCCGAGGTTTGAAGTATTTTTACATTTTTCCCCGAAGCTAACTTATTCATTTCCTCTTGCGTCACCGCTTTATTCGGTAAATCCTTTTTATTGGCTAAGAGAAGACAGGGAACTGTGCCGCAATGGGATTCAATATCAGCAAGCCAGGAGGAAGCATGGTCAAAAGTAGCCCGTTTAGTTTGATCGAAAACTATGAACGCCGCATTCGCGCCAAGGTAATAGTGATCGCGAATTCTAGCAAATCTCTCATGACCCCCCATGTCCCATATCTGCAAGATCACCTTTTCGGAGGGTCCCAATTCAAATTCTTTTATCGTAAAGTCGGCTCCGATGGTGGGAAGATATGAGTCATCGAATTTTTTATCCGCATACCGTCTAATTAAGGAGGTTTTACCGACGGAAGGGTCTCCTACGACGACGAGTTTGTAGCTGTAAGTCTTCGTATTAGTCATCCCATTACACCATATTTTAAAATTTATAACTCGACCTTTCGGAATAGAGGCGTTATGATTAAGAACTTATATTGTGTGGAAAATAAATATGTTATGGTTAAAATTTTATTTTGTAATTGCATAACATTTGGTATTAATTAGCATGAAAGACAGAGGGCGTTGGTTGTTTTCTGAATTATTGGATGGCTTTATTCCAAATTGTGAGATTTTTTAATTAACAAAGCTTAATATAGACCCTACCTACTTAAATTTATAAAAGATAGAACGATATCACAATTTTTGAAAAAAAGATGTAAAAATATAACAGCTATTGAAAATATAACAGCTATTGAAAGGGGAACTCATTTTGAGCGATGAAAATAAAATTACGCTGGAAAAAACGATTACCGTGCAAGATAAATTAATTCAGAAATACGAGCGGCAAATAAAGACCCTGGAACGGAAGATTTCGGACCTAGAAGAAGAGCATCAGCAGAAGATTGCCTCCTTGGGGGAGGAAATTGAGGATTTGACGACGGATCATGTGATTTCAGCGGATCAGGGCCAGAGTCTGATGGAGACCGTCGACGAAAACAAAAGAATTATTGGAATATTGAATGAGCAGATTGATGAACTGAAACAAACGATTGAAATGAACGGCACGCAGATTAATCAACTAAGTACCGAAATTAAAGAAAAAGCCGAGAGTCTCAGTGCCAAGGAAAAAGCCCTTGGGGGATTAGAAGAAAAAGTCAGTTATTTAACTCGAGATCTAGAGGAGAAAAAAGCGGAACTAAAGCAGCTGCAAGAGGAAAAAATTCGCACAACGAGTGAAAATGGTAGATTACAGGGATTGTTGGATGAATATAAGACGAAATCAACGTCCGGGGATACACAACAAGAGACCTATCGCGCTACTATTTCAAAACTTGAAGAACTCCTCAAAATGAAGGAAGCAGAAATTGAAACCTTAAAATCCCAAAAGACCGACAATGTAACGCAGGCCTCCCAATTACAAGAAGAAGTCGAGACATCGAGAAAAATTATTGGGGATTTACAGAATCAAGTAAAACATCTCGAACAGACTATTCAAGCAACTCAAAAGAACTTGGAAGAGACGGCCCAGGAAAATAAAAAAATGCAGGGAATGCGGCAGGAAACAGAAAATAAGCTTAAGGAAAGCCAGGATTTGCGGGCAGGGATTATCCGGGGGCGTGAAAAACTAATTCAGTATATTAGAAAGCAATTAGAAAAGACAGCGTCAAAAATATCAATAACCACGCCGAATATCATGGATTTGAAAGATTTAGTTGAAGATATCACTAAAATTACGAAACTCATTCAAATTCGGATAGCGACCCACATTAATCCGGAAATTACTCAACACATGGAAATCTTGACTCATCTGAAAGCGGTACGCAATATCCAAATTCGTAATTACGCCAAGGAAGATCGCTGGTGCGTTGAACGCGAGGGGACCGAGATTTTGCTAGCCCACGGCGGAATTGAACCGGCGGGTGTGATATTGGAAGACTTCGAATTCATAACTTTAATCCGGAACTTTATCACGGAGCCCTGGATTACGAGTAAAATCATGTAGGCGCCCCACTTTTACTAGAGCTGTTTCAAGTACCTATACTTTTCACAACAATTGCGTTTTTATGTAGCAATAACTTAGTGTAACACATCAATTCAACAGTTGGAAGACCTCGATGAAAAAAGTAGAAGAGCAGGAAATAATCGAATCCCAAGAACGGATCATCAAAAAACAAGAACGAGAAATCAAAGGATTAGAGCGCACGATTACGCTATTGCAGGGGGAGATACAAGATTATAAGAAAGAACAGAAGCTACGGCTCTTGGAAGTGCAGAAGAAGATTCAAGAGCAAAGTTTCACGATAAAAGAGATGAAGAGCAAATCAAAAGCGGAAACTCGCGCCGTTGAGGAAATCAGCTTAAAACAACTCGAGAAAGAGGAATCTGCTTTCTCTAAATTCCGGGAATTAGAAGGCAAGCTGGACACCTTGACGATTGAAAATGAGGAACTGAATAATACTATTAATCAAAAAGATGTGCTCCTTTTAGAAAAGGATAATGATTTATCGACGTTAAAGACAGAGATCAATGCGTTACAGGATAGATTTGAAAACTTAAAACAAACGGAATTAAAGGAACTCCGACAGAAGCTTTCCGTCAAGGAGGATCTGGTTAGCAAGCAAAATGAGGCTGTGAACAAACTGACGCTGGATATCAAGAAATATGAGGTGGAAATTGCTGAACTCGAATATAAGCTATCTACGGAGCAAACAAGGAACAGTGAGCTGAAGGACCTTCAAAGTAAAATTGCCAGTCAAGAGGATATCATCATTCATCTCCGAAAAACCAATGTAATCAACGAAGAGAAACTCACTGAATTACGGGAACAGTTAAATAATGCGAATAAACGCATTAGTGAGCTTCTGCAGAAGTTAAAAACCGCGCAAGAAGGCGTAAAGAAAGAGGAAATAAAAATTCCGTTTTTTCAACTAACGTTGCGCCAATAAAAGCAGGGAAAAATTACTGGTTTTGGGCGATTTGGCTTTTGCATTGTTCTAAAATCGTATTTATCTCATTTAAATCGGTTTGTGAAATAGGCGTCCCTGCTTTTCGGAGTTTCCGCGCTAATTTCCCAATCTCATATACGGCGGGGGTCCATTTGCTTTGCTTGGAAATGGTCTCTCGCACCTGATCAAGCAAATCTGCCGCATAAGCGGGATTGGCTTCGATTAGCATTTGAGCTTGAATATTGTATATTAAGGTAATCGTAGGATTGTCGGAGGATTTCGCCGGTGGCGGGGGGCTTGCCACGGGTTTTGCCGCCATGGGTGTATTTGAAAGTGGTTTTTTCGATAGCGAATGGATAATAGCGGGGGGTTCCGGTGTAGAGGTGCTCAGAGCGGGTTGAGGCAGTGGTTGACTAATCGGTGGTTGTGGGAATAAGGGCTTAATTTCTGAAGATTGCACAATAGCGACAGGTTGGGCAATAGGTCTTACTGGAGCCGGAGGAACAGCTTGAGTCGGATATCCCGTTGCGACATTCTGCCTGAGCCCTTCGAGTTCAGTGCTCATCTTTTCGGTGAGCAGAGAGAGATTATCCACTTTATCCACAATTTTATTAAAATCGCGTTTAAAATCCTCAAGGGTTTTCTGCAGATTCTTCAGGAAATAGGTGGTCTCTGCGGTGGATTTTTCCACTTTGTCTATTCGACTTACGGTCATTACGACCCGCTCTAATGTACTAGCGAATTCACCCATCCTGCCTATTAACGTCAGACCAATTTTCTCAATTCCCTCCCTCAGCCGGTCAATTGAGCCGGCTAATCCCGTATTTCCACTAGCTGATTGGAAAATAGGTTTCTGTTCTTCAACATATCCCAATTGGGCTTTCACTTCGGGAGGTAATTGCTTTAACACCTCTTCAGGGATATTTTGCGCGGAACTTTCGTCCTCGCTCTCTTTTTCATCCTCTGGCTTATCTTTTGGCAAGGGCCTCACTTCAACTTTACACGCTTATATTAATTGATCGTTAGTTACTCATCGTTTTATATAGTTATTTTGATTTTTAAAACTAAGTTCTACTTGAAACATTGTTTTTTTTCCTTTTTCTTAATAATCTTATAGGAAGGGCTTTAGCCTTTAAAGGATTATAGTTCTACAGAGAATCTAAAATGTAATGGATGATTTGAAAAAATATTTTTTTATTGATCCTTAAAGGAAATCCCCCTCTATTTTTGGTCAATAACCATCTCATTGCGTTTCATTTTGCCCGACAAAAATCTTAAATAAGTCTTTTTCGAGAATACGCCATATAATAAGATAAAACGAAAATCAAAACTTAAATAAAGGAGATTTACAGAAAAAAAGAAGGAGAATCAATCCTCAAGATGGGTGAGGGTTCGTAATGCCGCGAGAAAAAGAGGAACGAATTATACCGATCGCGCCCTTGGATCGATTAATCCGGAAGGCGAAGGTCGAGCGGGTGAGTGAGAAAGCCGCAATTTCTATGGGCGAAATATTAGAGGAGATCGGGGTGGAAATCGCCGGCATGGCACGGGATTTAGCGGAGCATGCGCATCGCAAAACAGTGAATGGTGAAGATATCAAACTGGCCTATAAACAATGGCGACGAAAAACCTAAGCATACTCGTGTATCTGTTTTTTGCAATTGTTCATAGTATTGAAACGGCAAATGGTAATATTTATTCCTTAGAAATGAAAAAAGGGGATTTAAAGTTTTAAGCCACAATACGGACATAGAGAATAGTCAAGGCGAATTTCTCGTTGGCATCCTTGACATTTGAGGTCCCGCAATTTTTGACTGCAGTAGGGACAGTAGAAGAAGTTCGGTTGAATAGTACGACGACATCTGGGACAGGCGTCCCCAGGGGCTGCCATAGTGCTCGGAGCCGCCGCAGGCGTTCCTGCCTGCATACCCGCATATTCGGAGCCAGAGGCGGCGGGAAAGCCGGTTTCAGCGGCGGTAGTAGCCATCTGGAGAGGCCCGTGTTCGGCCTGCTTAATTAGAGCCTTTACGGATTGGGATATTTGGTAGGGGTTTATCATGGGGATCGCTACCGTGCTTATGATATAGGCAATCATTTTATTTCCATTCAAATCCTCGAACAGCCCCATATCTAACACCTCCTTCCCTTTTACCAGCCGTAATGCCCAGCGCTCATCTACTTTCCCTACTTGGGCGGAATAACTAGATCCGGGTATAGGCATGGGGGAAGAATACGGAACAAATTTTTCTTTCTCTGCCATTTTTTTTCACCACCATAAAAAAATTAATTACGATCATTACTGATGTAGCTTAATTATATTATTTATGATTGAATGAAATGAAAGACAGGAGACCTGATTAGCGTGACGAAATGCGGAAAATGTAGAACGGAGGTCTATATGCCGTTCATTTGCAATTACTGTCAAGGCACATTTTGCTCGGACCACCGACTCCCAGAAAATCATAACTGCAAAAATATAGGGCGGGCGGTATCGCCCCAAACGAGAACCCAGCAACCAAGACAACAGGCGCGGCAATATCAGGAACCTGCCCCGCGTTATTCATCGTCAGAAGCAGAATATACGGAGGAAGAGCCGGGATCAAGAGAGGCGCCCGGGGAAGTGGTGGACCGCTATTACGAGCCGGATGGAACCGAAGTCATTGTGAGGCGGGTGCCGATTTATGCCATAGAAAAGCCGGAAAACCCGATTTGGTATTTTAGTAAAATCGAACTACAACACTTAGCGGTTGGAATTATTTTAATGTTTGGCGTGGGGATTTCGATGTTCTTCTCAATTTACTTACTGAACGCCATTATTTATGGGACCCCAATTACTCCGGATTGGGGGCTAACGTTATTACTTGCCGGATTTGCCACCCTCGCTTTTCTTATCCACGAAATGGGACATAAATTCGTGGGGATTCGGCTGGGGAATTGGTCAGAATTTCGGCTCATCAAGGCATTCACCATTTTAACGGCAATTTCGGTAATTCCCATCCCCTTCTTTAAGATTGTGTGCCCTGGGGCCGTGCAGGTAACAGGCGACACAAAAACCGAGAATATGGGCAAGATAGCCCTAGCGGGGCCCTCTACGAATTTAATTCAAGCAGCTATTTTTGTCATTTTAGCAAACCTGTTCTTTTTAACAGCGGATAGTATGTTTCAAGTCTGTATGATAGCTGCTTATCTCAATTCGTTCCTCGGGATATTCAACTTAATTCCTTTAGGCCCTCTGGATGGGCTGAAGGTCATTCGCTGGAATAAAGTCTATTATTTCCTGACGGTCGGGGTTCTCCTCGGATTTCTCATTTATGTATTTCCGCGGGTCAGTCTGTAATTCAGATAACAAATTGCGGGAATAGGATTCGAGAAAGAAGAAAAGAAAAAGAGTTAGATGCTTAATTTCCCAGAAACCGCATCACAGTAGACTTTTTTACGAATTTCATTAAAGTTCAAAACTACGACAAAGAAGGGACTTAAGATAACTTGGATCAGGGGGATTTCAAACACTTCTTTGAGGATTCGTTGGACATCCGTGGGGCGTCGAGCGATTTGGATACGCAATTTCTCGATGGCTAATTCAGGGGTAATCTTGGAGATTTGAATACGCTCTTGATTTTCATCCACGAAAGTACTCGGCGCATCCTCTAAAGTCATATTACTCAGCGTGGCGGGATTGACCATATTTCCGTCAATATTAAAGGCGAGATCCCCATGATTTTCGACATACACTTTTTCCACGATATCAATCGTGACATTCCGCCCTACTTTTTTGGGTCCCTGCATAACTTCCCCTAAATCAATTATCTCGCTGAAAACCCGGACCCCTTCGACGTCGGTTTTTACCGGAACTTCTAAATGTTTATGACGAAGGTATCGGATCCAATATTTTCCTTTTACGCGCAGAAACATATTGTAATGCTCTTCGACACTTTCAATTTTGATCTCTTCCGGGTTCTTCGCCTCACGCCCGTACGGCTTTTTCTTCTTCTGCTCGATCAAAGTTTTCGCTTGGTGCTGATCCATTTGTTTTACCACGAAAAAAATCTTCGGCTTGTCTATCTTCTCCGTTAAAGCCGCATTAGCTCCTTTAATGTCATATTCGGATTTGGATTCACTCATTTGATTCACCATTTTTTCTCTAATTGAATAAGAATTGAAAAACCTTCTCGACTTTTTATCCGTATAAAAAGCTGTTTTTGTATGATTATTAATTACAAAGGATTATTAAAAACCAATTCATATTGAATATAAAATTATAGGTTTTATAAATCATCATTCTTCAAAAATAAGTGGATTGTAGGCAGGAAGAAATGGATTCAGAAATAGAAGATTACGATTATTGTCAGGATGTTGAGGAATTAATCACTTTCCTTCAAAAATACACGAATGATAAAGAACATTCGGTTCGATTGAGCGCGATTTTAGGAATTTTATTAATTACGGCAGTAGAGCCGAAATGTTCTGATAAATTGATAACGTATTTAAAATCTTTATTGATAAATGAAGACGAGTATATTCGGGGCACAGCTGCCCTCAGTATGGGCGTTATCGGCGCCCAGCTGGAAGATCCGATTCCTTTTCTGGATATGCTGAAACTTTTGTTATTTGATGAAACGCGATTTGTCCGCTGGCATGCGTCCGTCGGATTGGCGTTCATCTCCAGTTTTGCCACCTCTAGAGAACAGCGCATTAAATTAATAGAAGATCTTCTTTCGAGCGGCTATTGGTATTTCCGAATCGGAGGCGCACTGGGAATGGGATTTTTTTGCGATCAAGAAGGAATCACCGCAGTAATTAAAAAACTAAAACCCATGCTGAACGATGCAGACGTCGATGTTCGGATTAGTACGGTGTATGGGTTAGGATTTATCGCCAAAAAATTTGACCACTCTAAGGAATTAATTCCCTTTTTCAAATCTTGTTTATTAGATTATGATCTCGCGGTCAATTTTAGTGCGAAAGTGATTTTGAATTTGCTACGGTTGTCGTAAAATTAAGTGAGCTTATAGAATTCTATACGCCGATCTTTCAAAACATGATTATCTTGATTTAATTGTTTATTTCTCGCTTGTAACGGGTCAATAGTACTATGAATTATTTCTTCTGTGTCGGGAGAGGCCTGCGCTAAGATTTTTCCTGTACAATCGATAAGGGTACTCCGCCCAATGAATTTCAGGTCGCCTTCTTCGCCAATTCGATTAGCGAGCAGGATAAAGATTCTATTCCATTTAGAATGGAAGGTATCGCCCAAATAAGCACCATCAGGAATGACCGCATTCATCGGATGACAGACCACATCCGCCCCCATCAACGCCAAGGTGCGCGGTATCTCGGGAAAAAACCAATCAAAACAAATCATAAGCCCCACCTTAACATTTCCAATATTGAACAACTGGAAAGGCTGATCGCCCGGCTGGAAGAATTTTTTTTCATGGGCATAGAGTTGAATTTTCCGATACGTCAAAATATACCCATTTGGACCAAAAACGACAGCTGAATTATAAAACTCGTTCTCGCTTTTTTCATTTATTCCAGCGACAATGAATACTTTATTTTTAGAGGCCAATTGGTCTAACAATTTGCAACTCGGCGAGTGCGGAATTTCCTCGGCCGTTGTTCGCACCTGGTCAACATTCTCAAAATTGTAGCCAGAGAAGGCGAGTTCAGGGAGAACAATCAATTCGGAGTGATATTTAGAAGTGCATTTTTCGATCAATGTCTTTATACTTCTTCGGTTGGAGTCCAACCCCAGAAAAATAGGATTGAATTGGATTAATGATACGTTTAACATGATTTAACGCCTCAATTAAGTACCGTTCATTATAAGAAAATAAAGTTAGATGAGTTTGGGATAGAGTAGATGCCCCAGCAATTTCAATACGTGATCGGGGAAATTTTTGGCAAAATTGCCGCAGCCGATTCGTTTCAACTGTGGATTTTTCGCTAGATATTTCTTGATGTTTTCTTTTCCTTCCGCAATTTCTTCTACCTTTTTGGCAATTTGCGAGAACCATCTAACCTCTTTTAAATAGGATAATTTGATAAAGGTTTCAATTCTATGGCCTTGTTGAATAATAGTGCTGAGATCCAGTTCTCTATCGGCAGCCGCAAGAATGACAAATGCTTTTTGCGCTGCATCAAGGTTTCCAAACCGTTTTAACCGCTCAGGCCAAAGAATTTTAGTTCCTTCTTTAGGAATTTTATTTAAATCGAGAATTATTTCTTTTACTCTTTGGAATTTATCTTGTTTTATGGTTTCTGTGATTTCCGCCAGGTCCTTTTGCATAAAGTCGAGGATTTCTCGGATAATATTTGCAGAAAATTCTAAATCTTCAGACATCTTTATCGCTGTGAATTTCGTGTAGACTATTAGCATTTTTGCGAATGTTATCGATGATAGGGCATGAAAATGTCCTTATAGCTCGTATTTCGATTAATAGCCGCGGCGCCTTGCTCGGTGAGGGGCAAGACCAGAAATTCATAGGTACTCGTATCATCAATGAATTTGAGGTCTTTATAGGTTTTCAATTCATATTGTGGTTGGGTGGTCTGAATTGTAAAGACTTTCGGATGATTGTCTCGAACCCACCGGCACAGAGTGGCAACGACCCCGAGCTTTTCAGATTCCGTGACATCTTCATGAAAGATAGTCTCACTCAACAAAGCAATAGGTGCACTGCCGTGCTTAAAATGGATCATCTCGGTCCGAATAAAAAATGACGCTAATACCCGGGCATCCCGTTCCCAAACTTTCCAATAGAATCCAGAAGGGGGTCCAATAAGTTTATTTAATCTGCTGGCGCCTTCGATTTCCTCTCTAAGATGCGCTGCCGTCCAGTTCTGACTGATTTGGACTCGTTTTTGATAGGAGTTCAAGATTGGCACTAACGCTTCAACATCGCTATCTTTCCCATCCCGAAACTCCCCGCCTTCCAATTGATTCTCCGGAATTCCGGCATATAATACGAGTAATTTTGCTAGAACCACATTTAAACCGCGGTAATCGCGTAAAATTTTTCGCCCATAATCGCCCATGACTTTAATATAGTGTTGCTGATTTTTCGTATACCGTTTAAAATTAAAGAATTTCAGAAGGTCATTTCCGCCATACCCTTTTTCGGGATAACCATATACGATATCGATTTCGGCATTCTTCGCATCATCAATCAACCGTTGGATTAATGCTTTCTGAACTCCTTGCCGTTGAAATTCAGGTAATGTGGCAGTCAATCCTAATGAAATGGCGCTGATCTCCACTTCATTATCAATTATTATCTTGGTGGGAGTGCCAAACATCGTTGCAATTAACTGGTCTCCTTTCCAGGCAGAGTAAAAAAAGCGTTTATCGTGATGGTAGGCTCCAAAGTACCACTCCGTGTATTTCGGATTTTTCCAATCATTGGCGCCCGATTCGAAATATTTTTCAACGTAAGTCGTTCCATAAAGCTCAGAAATCTTGTCATAAGGAAGTGGATCCTGCAGTATTTTTATTTTAAAATCCATAATATTTTCACCTCTCTATGAGAATGGGTGTATTATGGTCCCATTTCATAATGGGACATAATTTTATATCTTATAGTTAGTTGTTTTAAATGGGACTTTAAATACCTATTTATTGAATTTTATGGAAAGGTAGATTAGTACCTTTGATTTGACAACAATGGAGGGGGCATTATCCTCTATCGGTAATTTACCAGAATTTTCCTAAATTACCTCATCTATATTGTCTTTTAATTAGCCGAGGGCTCTAATTCTTGTAGAGCGAGGAGCTCGCCAAAAGAATAATGGGCAAGGCCGATGGTTAATTTTGAAAAGCCACTCACTAAAAAGAAGGCATCTTTCTGAAAGAGCACTTTAATAGTCTGGGCTTCAGTTTTAAGATATCGCTCCGGATCATAGTCCGAAATATCCTTTATACTCACGGCAATCCACTCTCCTGAACTTCCGCATCAATTTTTCACTTCATTATAAGATATAACCAACCCGTAGGTTTCTTTTGCCATCTTTGCTCTAATGAATTCCATGGCCCTAGCTGTTATCTCAATTTGTAGTTCCTCTAATTTCATCACCTTTGTTTTTTCTTCACAATTATTAAATGCTAACTTACCTTTTTCTTGCGCTACATTATTTTCCAATCTCTAATGGATCTTAAAATCAATAGAAGTTAAGTAGAATTGCTTTAATTTTTTCACTTCCATGAGCGCATTTGCCTTTTCAGTTAATCCCTTTATTAATAGGGGCGGAGTTCGCCTATCTCCGAAAAACCCATCGAAGATTTTATCATCATAATAAGGCATGGTGGCATAACAAATACATACTTTCAGATGATAAGGGGCAAGAAAGGATGCTAGGAATGCACTTTTAGTTTTCTTAGCTTCTTTGGGATCTTTGTTGATTATATCATCTGAAAATCCAAATTGATGGATATATATTATTGGCAGAAAGCCATTTTTAAAATACATTTCATTTATTTCATAAAGAGCGGCAGCTTTAATTTCTCCGGAATCTTCCCAAACAGTCATCCCCGATCCATAGGGAGCTTGGGGAAATTCATTTGTCGTTTCATACTTTTTGCGTTTTAAGGCTTGAAACATATCCAGGTACTTTTGAAATTCCGGGAGAGTCCAAATTCGCGCTAACTCGTGGACTTTTGAATAATTATTTAGTAATTCTACAATTTTAGGAATATCGGCTTCAGTAGCTTCGCGTAATTCACCGGATTCGATTCTATCGGTTTTCATTTTTGCCACTAACTTGAGGGCCTGTGCTTCTAAAATATTTAAGCCGATTTTTTCTTTCACAAATTCGATCGCTTCCCGCCCCATGATCTTGATCATATTTTCTACATTCTTATTGAGAACCGACCACCCTTCCTGTCCCTGTAAAAAATCTATGAGGACTTTGGATTCAAGGGGAACGGGAATGGCATACAGAAAATCACAGTTACTATTGGTCGTGCGCCTAATCAGTTCATTCAGCATTTTTTGGAAAATTTCAACTCGATTCTTCTCATAAATTTTTGTATCGTTAACGGATTCACCCCTTGTCAAATCAGAAAGAACGGCGGGATCTAATCCCCAGCTTCCAATTCCAGCGGCGTTCAATAGCGCCTCATGGAATTTGACCTTGCTCGGAGCGGCGCCTAAAATTGCGAGTAAATTATCCTTATAATACGCCCCCAGGAAAAAGTCTGATTCCGGATAAAGCCGTTTTAGAAAATTAATCTCCTCTTTTGAAAAGGACTTCCCTTTCTCTAACCCATCCTTTAAAGATTTATCTTGAAAGTTGCGAATGAGCCTTAAAAACTGCTCCGTATTCCAATCAAAGGTTCTAATCTTTAGATTGTCCACATTTTTCATCTTCCATCATTTACTGATTCTTAAGAGGATTATCATATGTTTTAAATATTGTATCTCATATAGTATATTCCACTATAATAGAGAAAAAAGAGATTTTATAAGGATACGAGATGATTTAAAATGGCTAAAGGTAAGAAGGAAGCCCCGAAAAAGGTTGAAACGAAAGAGGCTGAGAAAGCACAAGTTGAGGACATCATGGAAATCGAAGGTATTGGAAAAGAATTTGCCCAAGATTTAAAAAAGAGAGGCATAAAGACCACAGAGGATTTGCGAAAGATTTCTCTTGTGGAAATAGCAGAAGTCACGGGAGTTTCACCAAAACTATTATTTAAATGGCAATGCATGGCGGATCTGTTCCGCGTAAAACGAGCGGCGCAGGAATATACGGAAGTTTTATTCGAGATGGATATTGAAACGGTGAAAGAATTAAGCAAACAAAATGCCAAAGAGCTTTATGCCAAAGTCGAGAAATTTACTAAAGAAGCCACCAAAAAGCCAGGCTGGCAAGGTGATGTGAAAAAAGCTCCTTCTATGAAAGATGTCGAGAATTGGATTGCTAGTGCTAAAGAAATCGTTAAAAAATCATAAATTATATTATTACCTATCCTTTTTTTCTTATTTTACATAACTAAGTGGGTTCCGAATCAGTGAGCCGTCTATTTTTCACCCCATTTATCATTTAGAATTTCAAGTACGGAAAAACTTTAACACGCTTTTATGAATTCTAAATTATACTAAAGTGCTGAGTAAGGAAAAAAAACGTGAAGCCAACCTATATTATCCCTGCAAACGTAAAGTATTCACCCACCCATATGTGGGCAAAAGTGGAAACGCCTTCCCCTAAAAACCGTAGCGAGGGGTGGGTGCGGGTGAGAGTTGGAATAACGGATTTTCTCAGACAGGAGTTGCAAGAGATAATTAATGTTGAAATGTGGGTGGGATATGGGAATGTAGTGAGTTCTTCGTCTACCTACCCAATAGCAGCTCTTGAAGCGACAAAATCGAATATAATAGAAGAGATTTACACTCCTATTTCGGGAGTAATAAGAGAAATGAATAATGAATTAGAAGAAGAATCCAAGAATATAAATCAAGATGTGTATGGATTGGGATGGCTAATTGAAATTGAAGCCAAGCGAGATGAATTCGCATCTGAAAATCTTCTCGATGCAGCGGAATATACTCAGTTGGTGACAAAATACGCCCTTCAACGGAATGAAAAATTACTAGTCCTTTGCCCCCTCTGCAAGGATTTAGTCGCCCATTTCCTGTTGACTGAAAATTATGTAAGCAAGATGAAGGAAGGATTACATACGGTTTGTACGTTCTGTAATAAGATTATCAACATTACTCAAAAAGGAAAAACTATTAAAATTGAACTGTCCCAGAAAGATGCTGCAGAAATAGAGGAATTATATGAATTACCATTAGATGGTTTTAATACAGATTAAATGACGCTTGTAGTGAAAAGAGAGGTTAAGGGTCATGAAAATAGCAATATTTTATCTGTCGGTTACTGGAAATACGAAATATATAGCGGAAATGATTAAAAAAGGAATCGAAGAATCTCAAAATGCGTGTGATTTATTTGACATTCAAAATTCAGATGTTAAAAATTTTGAGCAATATGATTTTTGGGGATTTGGAGCACCGGTATTTGCCTATAGGGAACCAGAATCGATGCGAAAATTTATATTGAATCTTCCGAAATTAAATAAGCAGGTGTTTTTATTTTGTACTTGCGAAGGTGACGCAGGAAATTATTTTTTTAGAATGTCCAATAATCTCCTTAAGAAGAAGAAAATACCGGTTTTTGCTACAGAAACGATCTTTGGGCCGAGCTCATATATTCTGTGGCGTAAAAAGGAGCAAAAGGATATCTTTCTCCAGAAAGAAGTAGATAAAGCGATTTCATTCGGGAGGAATCTAGTTTTGGAATATAATGCTATCATTGAAGGTAAAAAGTCAATTCGCAAAATAAAGCGAAACTTGAAAGGTGGTATACTTGGTGCATTTTTATCGGATTGGGCTCTAAATTTCTATCTTGGAAAAATTAACGTTAATACAGAATTATGCACCAAATGTGAGATTTGCGCGACTATTTGTCCAGCAAAGGCAATTGCGCTTGATCCTTTCCCTATTATTACAAAGAAGAAATGTACAGGCTGCTGTGGTTGTATCAATTGCTGTCCGGCTAATGCACTTGATTCAAAGAAAACCAAAGATAAAGCTCGATATCAATTCAGTGTGAATCTAATAAAATAACTTCACAAATTTTAATGATTTTGTGAGAATAGGGTCTGACTAAAACATCGTGATTGACACATAAATGTGTATTTTTCGACTCATTGCACTTTTTTTTTACATTAGTGTTAAAATACCTTAATATAGTAACTCTCCTTTTTGTACATTGAAGTAAATGAATGAGCGACCATTGGAAATCTGCCGTATTCAAGATTAAGGCGACAAAAAGTAGATAATTTCAAATATTGCTGATACTGTCCTTCAAGAAAAAGAAGAAACGAATTAGTACTATTATGTACATAATATGTAGGAAGTATTGGATAAAATATGCCCAGTAATGTAAAACTCGGGAAAAAACTTGCCGAAGGCAAGACAAAAATTGTCTATGAAGCCGCCAATGCAAATGAAGTCATCTTACAATTTAAAGATGATATTACCGCGGGGGATGGGTTGAAGCATGATGTTATTTCTGGGAAAGGCTATATAAACTGTGCGATCTCTTCTAAGATATTTGAAATCTTAGAGAAGGCGGGGGTTCCTACTCATTTTTTGAAATACATTCCTCCCACATATGTGATTGCCCGAAAGGTGAAGATGCTACCTTTAGAGATTGTGTGTCGCAATATTGCGGCAGGGCATCTCTTGCAGCGCTTTCCTGTGAAAGCGGGTGATCCCTTGGACCCTCCGCTGATTGAATTTTTCCTAAAGCGCGATGATTTACATGATCCGATGCTGAATGATCAACACCTGGCCTACCTCAAATTAGCGACGCGGGACGAATGCGATGAGATGCGAAAGATTACTTCACAAGTCAATAAGGCCATGAAAGAATTTTTTGATACGAAGGGGATTATTCTCGTGGATTTTAAAATAGAAATGGGGCGAGATGCCAAAGGGAAATTTCTAGTGAGTGATGAGATTAATGGGGATAGCTGCCGGTTATGGGTAAAAGCGGAAAAAGGAAAAATATTGGATAAGGATGTTTATCGGAAGGGTGAATCCCTCGAAGAAGTGAAAAAAGTTTATGTCAACTTGTATAAGCAAATAATAGGGCAGGAACCCTCGTTCGGGTGAGCTTATGACCGAATTTACCGTTGAAATTGTAATTGAAAACAAACCTGCAGCCCGCGATCCGGAAGGACAGACGGTGCAGAAAGATCTTATCAATAAAGGTGGTTATGACATGGTTACCTCCGTCCGTTCTGGGAAATATTTTCGGATGAAAGTGCAAGCCTCAAGTAAAGACGAGGCAAAAGACCTGGTATTCAAATTAAGTAATGATTTACGAATTTTCAATCCTGTAGCACATATTTGTACAATTACCGTAAAAGGAGAAAAATAAGAAGAAGGCTTAAATGAATGGGTATTAAGGTCGCAGTTATCCAGTTCCCAGGAAGTAATTGCGATTTTGATGCAGTTCATATACTAAAAAACGTAATGCGAATTGAGACGGACTTAATTTGGCATGCGTATTTTAAGGATTCGCAGTATGATGCAGCCGTTTTGCCAGGAGGATTTTCGTATGGGGACCATTTACGAGCCGGTATCATAGCAGCGTTCAGTCCTGCCATGCAAAAAATAAAGGAAATGGCCCAAGAGGGCAAACCGATCCTGGGGATTTGTAATGGCTTTCAAATTTTGGTCGAATCAGGACTTTTATCCGGAGCGCTGTTGCAGAACGACTGCTTGACCTTCGTTTGTAAATGGGTTTATTTACGAACAGAAAGTAGTCAAACGGCCTTTACTAACAATATCAAGAAAGGGACAATTTTACGAATTCCTATTGCCCATAAGGAGGGGCGCTATTTCAATGAAGAACGAGCATTGAAAGAATTAAATGACAATGATCAGATTATTTTTCGCTATTCGGATAGTAAAGGGAAAATCACGCCCGAATCGAATCCAAATGGGGCTTTTGAGAATATTGCTGGGATTTGTAATGTGGAACGCAATGTACTGGGCATGATGCCACATCCAGAGCGCGCCAGTGAGGAGATTATAAGCCCATTTCATAGTACAGATGGTATTTCCATCTTTCAATCATTAAAACAATTTTTGGAGGGACCATGAGATGCCGATAGTGTCCGGAGTTCGTGTTGATTTAAAGCCCGATGAAATCGAGAAAGTAAAACAGATGTTAGGGCGTACCCCCAACATGGTTGAAGTCGGTATGATAGATATTATGTGGTCCGAACACTGCTCTTACAAGAGTTCACGCCCTATTTTAAAAATGCTGCCTAAATCTGCCCCACAAGTCGTTGTGGGACCCGGCTTTGATGCCGGGGTAGTGGATATCGGCGATGGAATGGTTGTCACGTTCAAGATTGAATCTCATAATCACCCTTCTGCCATAGTCCCGTACGATGGAGCCGCGACAGGGATTGGCGGAATCGTTCGGGATATTTTATGTATGGGAGCTCGTCCAGTTGCATTGCTTGACCCGCTCCGATTTGGCTCGCTTTCCAGCGGGCATTCACGCTGGTTATTTGAATACGTTGTTAAGGGAATAGGCGATTATGGAAATTGTATTGGAGTACCAACAGTCGGGGGAGAGGTTGAATTTGATGATAGCTTTGAAAAAAATTGTCTGGTCGACGTTTGTTGTGTAGGAATTGGGAAAAAAGAAGAAGTAAAGAAAGGGATGGCTAACCAGGTAGGCGATAAGTTAATTCTTATGGGTGGTTCCACGGGACGGGATGGGCTGGGGGGTGTAACCTTTGCCTCCCGCGTATTGACTGATAAGTCGGAACAAGATCGCCCTGCCGTTCAAATAGCAGATCCTTTCACTAAAAAATTAATTATTGAGGCAACTTTAGAAACGTTGAAAACAGAATTTGTCCATGGATTAAAAGATCTAGGGGGCGGCGGATTAACCTGCGTCTGTTCCGAAATGGCAGGGGCTGGTCGAACGGGGGTTGATGTTGATCTGGATAAGATTATCCTTCGCGAAAGCAATATGATCCCGTATGAAATAATGCTCTCTGAATCGCAGGAACGCATGATGTTTGCGGTGGATCCCCAAGGGGTAGAAACTATCACGAATATCTTTGAGAAATATGAGGTCCCGTATGCAGTGATAGGAACAGTTGTAAAGACGGGAAAGTTCCGAATGTATAAAGATGGGAAAGAAGTGGGATTTCTCCCAGTTGAAATATTAGATGAAGCACCTATCATTCATCGCGAATCTCGCAAACCTGAACATATCGATAGATTGAAGCAAATTAAACCGCCTTCCATGCCCCAAGATCTTTCCGAGGTCATTTACCGCCTCTTAGGGGCTCCGAACATTGCAGATATGGGGTGGGTTTATCACCAGTATGATCATGAAGTAGGGGTGCGGACGATTGTAAAGCCGGGTCAGGGAGATGCCGCCGTATTACGCGTTTTAGATACCAATAAGGCAATTGCTGTGGCGTCGGATTGTAACTCGCGGCATACCTATTTAGATCCCTATCATGGAGGAGCCGGAGCGATTGCACAAGCCTGTCGCAATGTCGTGGCAATGGGAGCCAAGCCGCTGGCAATGGTAGATGGCTTGAATTTTGGTAATCCCGAAGACCCTGAAATTTTTTGGACTTTCGTTGAAGCCGTCCGCGGCATAACGGATATGTGTATAGGATTAGATTTACCCTGTGTTGGCGGAAATGTGAGCTTTTATAATGAGGATGAGGTCACCAAGAAAGCCGTGAAACCATCGCCTATGATAGTTGTTGTAGGACTGTTGGAAGATCAAACGAAAACTATGACCATGGATTTCAAACAAGATGGGGATCTTATAATCCTTCTTGGAGACACTTTTAATGAGTTAGGTGGCTCTGAGTATTACAATTTTATCCATCAGATAGAAGGTGGAATGGCGCCGCAAACTGATCCTGTTCGGGAAAGGAATGTACTGCAATGCATTCTGGAACTGATTGACCAGAGATTAGTAACAGCGGCTCATGATTGTTCCAAGGGCGGATTAGCCATAGCCCTCGCAAAAATGTGCATTAAAGGAAATTTAGGTGCGCAGATTGATTTAAAAGCAGTAAAAGCCCCGAGCTTGCGGCTGGATGAATTATTATTTGCTGAATCACATTCACGCTTCATTGTCTCACTCAAAGAGGAACAGCTACCCCTCATTAAAACCATCGCCCAGAAGCATTCGGTTCCTCTTTATGTCCTCGGGAAAGTAACCAAGAAACCGTTTTTAGAAATTTCCCATAAAACTGGGCAGATAAAATGTGAGGTAAATAAAATGCGGAAAATGTGGATTGAAACCATCCCAAAAATTATGGGGGCATTATAAATGAGAAATTGTCCGAGATGTCCAAGATCGTATGAGTTAAAGAAAATGCGAGATGCGTGTGGTGTTGTAGGAATTTTCGCAAAAAATCCAGATATACATGTTGCGCGTGATGTATATAACTCACTCTTGGCTTTACAACACCGAGGGCAAGAGAGCGCAGGAATTTTCACCTATGCAGGCAATTTACTGAAAGGTACTCGCGGAATGGGGCTTGTCACTGAAGTATTTAATCCTCATAGTCTTCAAGGGATTTTTGGCAATCGCGCGATTGGTCATGTTCGATATTCTACTGCCGGTTCAAGCACTCTCGAAAATGCCCAGCCGCTTCTTTTTGAATCCCCCTATTTGAAATTCGCACTTGCCCTAAATGGAACGATCACTAATTTCATTCAATTGAAGAAACAATATCATGAAAAAGGGCATGTCTTCGATTCTTCCACGGATACAGAACTTCTGGCCCATGTTATAGCCGCAAATGTTGTTGAAACCAATGATTATATGGAAGGGATTAAAAAATCCATGGAAGTAATCGATGGATCATTCTCCGCCACATTGCTAACTGATCGAGGGGAATTGTATGGATTCAAAGATCCTATAGGATTCAAACCTTTATGCCTTGGCGAAACTCCTACTGAAGAATATGTGATAGCCTCTGAAAGTGTGGCTATCGATATATTGCGTGGACGACTTACTAAAAATTTCAAGCCCGGGGAAATCATTAAAATTGATGCGAAAGGCAATATCTGCTCTGAAATGGGACCAAAGGCGCCACGCCATGGCTTTTGTGTGTTTGAATTTGTGTATTTTGCCAGACCCGATACGCGATTCGATGGCATTTGTGTCTATGATGTCCGAGAAAATTTGGGATGTAATCTGGCACAATCACATTACGTTGATGCTGATGTAGTAGTTCCAATTCCCGATTCTGGGCGAACTGCCGCGGAGGGCTATTCCATTGCCTCGGGCATCCCCATGCGAGAGGGGCTCATGAAAAATCGGTATATACATCGCACCTTCATTATGCCCTCCCAAGCAATTAGGGATTGGGCCGTTTACCTCAAATTAAACCCCGTTGTAACCCAAATAGCCAATAAGGATGTTGTTTTGGTCGATGATAGTATCGTGAGAGGCACCACATGTCGTCAAATTGTCCGATTAGTAAGAGGCGCTGGGGCTCGGAAAGTGCATCTCCGAATCAGCTGCCCGCCCCTTATTGCGCCGTGCTATATGGGAATTGACTTCCCGTCAAAAGCGGATTTAATTGCCGCGCGAATGAGCGTCGAAGAGATTTGCAAGTTCATCGAAGCGGATACTCTGGGCTATCAGACCTTAGACGGGCTCATTGATGCCACCCATATGCCGCGCAGTGAGCTTTGCCTCGCTTGCCTTACGGGGGATTATCCCTTACGCACGCCGCCCGATTTTGAACTTCTCACCCAAGAATTGAATATCAGCAAGTAGTAAAAATTAGATAATAAATGACAAAATTTTAATCAAAGTCTCCGGTAATCACTTCAATATTTTCTCTTTCTGCATATTCTAAGTGCCGTTGATCGATTTCAAGGGTTAATAACAATAATTTATT
>CAYGYC010000036.1:0-14443 GCA_964353755.1 uncultured archaeon
TGAGTTACGCGCTCTAAATGAACCTCGTGCCGCCACCTTAAATTCGGAATTAAAGGAAGTTTTCAACCAATGTTACACGGCAATCACTATGGAAGTGAAAAATTTCGCCTCGCAAAGGAAATTCGAAAAGCCGGAGAAAAAAATTTACAAAATTAGTAGCACAGAATATCAGCTCCCCTGTTCGGTTTGTGGAAAAGTTTCAGTTACTTTAAAAATTGATATAGATACTTGGAGTAAAAAGGAAGCATTAATTTATACAGGAATAACTCACCAGGTCGCGCTCCCCCTAAATCTCGCAACTCCGGTTTTCAAATTATTGGATACAGAGCAAATTTCTCAAGTCCATCAACTTCTAAAAGACTATGTGACGATGGAAGATGGAATAGATGCCTATTGCCCCGAATGTGACATGATTTATTGTTGGATGCATTATAATGCAACAGAAGAATTCGATGATGGCTTTTACGATTGCACGCAAGGAACCTGCCCCCAAGGGCATTCGAGAATTATCGATGATTAATTCCATAACTTATGCTATGACATTTACAAAAATAGAATTCTATTATTATATAAATGATTAAAAAAAAGGAAAATTTTTATAGGAAAACGCCGCATCCTTTTTTCTGTAGGGCTTTCAGCCATTTATCTACCTCTTTCGACGGGGGGGAAAGAGGATTATTTAATAATCCAAAATAGGTCTTGATTTTCATATTAACAAGAGAGGCTGGAAGAGTTTTAATTTGATTATAACCCAATTCCAAATATTGAATTCCAGTCAGTTTTTCAAGACCGGAGGGGACTTCTGTCAATTGGTTTGAGTTCAGATGGAGGACTTCTAGCTTAGTAAGACGATTTATGTCCGCGGGAAGCTGGGATATTCCTTGACTTTTTACAAGAAGATGCGTAACATGCCCTCCTTTCGCTGAAAATCCTAAGTCTAATGCATAATTCACCTTATCCATGAAAGGAATGGGTTTTCCAAGAATCTTTTCCAATTCTACCATGAATGCCTGCTCCGGGCCGTCTAAATTTGCTCCCTGATAGTCGGGACTCATTTCTCATCACCTTTCTATAACATTATTAAAAAAATGTAACGAATTTTGTTTTTACTTAATTAAAAGTGAATTTATAAGATTTTTGGTCAAGATTAAGAAGTTTTATCATTCTTTAAGGAAAAAAATGAGAAAGGTGAGAATATGAAAATAGATAGTTCTTCTTTGGAGTATTAATATCTAACAATTGTAAGTTCCAGAATAAACCATTTTTAAAGTCCGAATGTAGGAACGTCTTAGACCAAACAAAAACCTTAAAAGGAAAAGGAAAGAAATCACAATCATAAAAGTGGTCTTATAACGATTTAAACGATTAGAGGAGATTTTCATCGATAAAAGTCCACTTTTTTTGATTGTAAAAGAAGATGGAGTAAGTAATATGAAATTTGTATTGGAAGGCGAGGAATTAGCAGAAGCAACTCGTCCGCTTGAAGCAACCTTTTTTGATGCTGAGTTTGCGATAGTTGCTTTCATGACTGATAAAAAAATAGTGAAGAAGCTGGTTCCAAAGCCATTGAAACCTGCTGAAATGCCCCTTGCAACAGCATTTATTGCACGATATCCGCGAACAAGTTTCGGTAGTGTATATAATGAGGCCGCGGTTTTCCTCAATGTCGAATATGGGGGAGAACAGGGTAGTTATTGTCTTTCAATGCCCGTTACAGAAGATATGGCGCTGATTTTAGGACGGGAAATATATGGCTTCCCTAAAAAAATTGCTGAAGAAATCTCATTAGAGGTCACAGGTAAGGGATTGAAGGGACGATGTGTTAGACATGGTGTTGACATTATTAATTTATCAATGCCCTTTGAAAAAGAAGTTGATCAGCAAGAACTTCTGAAGACAATTGCTAGTTTCACACCTAACGCACCAGTTCCTGAAAAGTGGGACGTCGTGAATTTCCTTTTCAAGTATTTTCCTGCGGCAAATGGGTCCGGTTTCGAGTATAAACCAAGACTCGTAAAACAAGTGACAACTTTGGAGGCGTTAAGTAAAATTAAAATGGCTTCTAAATTCCAACTCACCCTTAAATCATCTAATCGTGATTTTCTCGGCGATATTCCTGTTAAAAATCCCATTTTTGGATGTTACGCGGTTTATAATACAGTCATGCATCTAGGGGAAGTTCTTACAGACGTTGAGGGAGAACAATTCGCACCTTATGCTTTTTCTAAAATCGACTTTTTTACGGAACAGAAAGAACTAAAACCAGAAGCCAAACTTTCTTCTTAATTTTTTCTTACTTTTTTGCGAAAGGACATATTTATTCAACTAAATAAAAAATAGGAAAAATTCCAACACCGGAACATTTTGATGTTCCAATAAAATAAAAAGAGAATTAAAAAAAATTTAAATTATTTGAGGAGAGGAGAATTTATTAAAGATCTATTGGGGTTTTGAGGGTCTAGAACTTAAGAGTTTCAAGGTGCATGATGTTACCACAGGCAAGGCAGTGCTTAGGATGGGTGAGAAACCGCAAGGTTTCGGTTAAACCATCGTATTTCGTTTTTTTACCACAGTCACAATTCCAGATTTTTACTATTTTATTTCACCACGATTTTTTTCAATATATCTCTTAGATTAAGTGTGATTGACAATTTTTTCGACGGCAATGGCCATGGGGGACATTTCCGCTTGGGGCGTAGGGAATTTGTATTCAAAGATTTTACCTTGGTAGTTTTTGAGGAGGATATGTTCCGAGTTGACTTCCACGACAGGGTTAGGAATGATCGCGATTTTACCACCACCACCAGGAACATCGATAACATAGTGAGGCACTGCCAGACCGGACGTGTGTCCACGCAAAGCTTCAATGATTTTTAACCCAGTTTCAATAGGGGTTCTGAAGTGGTTAGACCCCTGAACGTAGTCGGCTTGGAAGATATAGTACGGTTTTACACGCATCGTTAATAATTTCTGGTTGAGCTCCTTGAAAATAGCAGGATCATCGTTGACTCCTTTCAACAGAACACTTTGGTTGCCCAGGGGGATACCTGCATCAGCTAACATAGCACAAGCGTGTCGCGATTCTGTTGTGATTTCTGTAGGGTGGTTGAAGTGGGTGTTGATGTAGAGAGGGTGGTACTTCTTCAGCATGGTACACAAGTCTTCGGTGATACGTTGAGGCAAGGTACAGGGCGTACGCGTACCGATACGGATGATTTCTAAGTGGGGGATCTTACGTAAATGCGAGAGAATGAAATCTAATTTCTGATTCGAGAGCAGGAAGGGATCTCCACCCGATAGAATGACATCACGAACTTCAGGGTGGTTTGCAATGTATTCGATACCCTTGAAAATCTGATTCATTGAAATTTTTAATTTTTCAGTGCCAACCTTCCGCTTACGCGTACAGAAACGACAGTACATAGCACATCGAGAGGAGATCAACAGTAATACACGGTCCGGATAGCGATGTGTTAAACCGGGGCAAGGGGAGTCTCGTTCTTCACAGAGAGGGTCTTCCAATCCTTCCTCATCGATAAGTTCGTTGATATCAGGAATAGCTTGTTTCCAAATAGGGTCATCTTTGTATTTGCTCAGGCCTAAGTAATAGGGGTTGATACGCATCGGGTACTTCTCAATGACGGTTTCGATTTCGTGAATTTCGTTTTCTGAAAGAATATTCGACAATAGTTCAGGCTTTGTAATACTGTTTCTTACTAAGTTTCTCCAAATCTTTTCTGTCATATGTTTGTTTTATTTACCTCTTTCTTCTAAAACTAGTTAGAAAGACAAAAACTTTGTGAGAGAGACGGTCGGTAATGAAAAGGCCGCGATAAGTGGCTCGTAGCAGACGTAAAAGGGACTAGCGGACTGCTAGACATAGAATCTTGGGTCCGTATAGTAACCTAAGACTTTTTTTCTCTTTTTGTCTTTCCTAACCTATGCTTTATTATTTTTTTGTTTCTTTTAATTTCTCCTTATTTATTATGGCAATAAACAGTAGTACATCCATGCTTTTAAAGAACACGGTAAAACCCTGCCGCCGAAGCGGTATCAATAGGCGTTTGCTAACGACTTTGATTAACGTCCAAAATGGGACGAAACGGCAATGTGCTCTCAGAAAAATTTGTTATGCGGACAGTCTAATTCCATAATATTTTTAAAAAGATGCAGATCACATGCAAATAAAAATACTAGAATTCCACTATATAACGAAAATACAGTAAGGTGGTTCACGATTGAAAATTGAATCATATTCGTTTGGAAATATAGTTATAGACGGGAAAAAGTATACCAGTGATATTCTAATTTATCCAGATCACGTGCAAGATAAATGGTGGCGGAAAGAGGGGCATGAGCTTCATCTCGAGGATATTACGAGTGTGTTGGAGAGCACCCCTGAAATGTTAATCATTGGGACAGGGCGCGATGGGTATCTACTCGTTTCTACGGAAGTGAAAAAGTCAATTGAATCACTGGGGATTGAATTAAAAATCGCGAAAACCGAAGAGGCATGCAAATTATATAATAAATTTTCAAAAGTGAAGCGTGCTATTGCTGCAGCATTCCATCTCACGTGTTAAAAGCCTAAGGTGGTTCACTCAAAGAATCGTTTGAACATCCTATACGATTTTTCTTTTAATAACAGATCTACTTTAAGATGTCTAATAACCAAGCAGATACCTTTTTTAGGGATTCTTCTCGATGTTCTTGGAGGATTAAATGCGCGGAATTTGGGATAATTTCTAATTTCTTGTTTCGCGAGTTTTGTAATCGGTCTAGGATTTCTTTCTGATATTCCACACTAAACAAAACATCGTCGCTTCCATTAAGGATCATGATCGGGGTCTCGATGGTTTCAGCGGGTCGCGCGAGGGGGGCTCGCATTTGAGTCAGTATCGATTTCAGGGTATATTTATCAGCTAGGAGCTTATCCGCTAGTAATACATCGATTTTTTCGAGCCATTTCTTCTCCTGGACCAATTTGTAAGCATTTAAATAGACCCACACACTGATTCTCAGAGTAGGGAGAATTCTGGCGAAGAACGGAACGAGCGGTTTTAATATCCTGTAGATGCCTTTTACGCGGACAATTTTTTTATGAGCACCTTCATTAAAGATCGCCGCATTATGGCAAATTCCTGCCTTAATCCGTGGGTCATTTGCGACTGCATAAAGCGTTGTAATTCCACCTAAACTCGAGCCCATTGCCACTATATTTTTACCATATTTTTCAATTACATAGCTGACCACATCATAAAGCTCTACCGTGAATTCTTTCATGGTAAAATGACCTCTCCGGCCTTCGCTACGTCCATGCCCTATTAAATCGGGTGCGAGGACCCGATACCCTTTTTTATAGAGTGCGTAGCAAAATTCAGCATAAAAGCGGCTATATACGGATGTCCCATGGATGAAAATGACATTAATTTTCAAATTCTCGTCCTTATAACCATAAATATCTAGATGGATTTTCTTCTGCTGAGAAACAATGTATTCCTCATGAATACTCTTTTTTATCTCATTCGGATCAGTATCCATACAGTAATTAAACCAATAATCTTCGGATTGTGGTTCTTTCGGTGACGGCATTTTCAACACCTTAATCTCAATTATTATATCATCTTATGAACAATTATTAAAGAAAACTATTTTGATATTTTATTAATATAGATAAAAAATATTGAGGCTGATGAGTAAATGACCGAAGTATATATTGTCGAAACAAAACAAGGCGTGCAAGCAGCGGTAAAAAAAATCCTGAAGCAGCTAGAGGCGGGCGGTCCGCTGCTCAAGCGTGCGAAAGAGGTCTATATTAAGGTGAATGGCATCGATTACAAACCGCACTGTTTCACTTCCCCCGAGGTATTAGAGGCCGTAGTGAAGTATTTCCGGGGCCAAGGCGCCACCGTATATGTGATGGAGAATTCCACTCAGGCGAATATAACGCGGTTGGTCTTTGCCATCACGGGATATAAAGCCATTTGTGATCGAACAGGGGCGATCCCGGTTTATTTGGATGAGGAGCAAACCGAAACATTCGAATTCAAGGGGAAAGCTGCTGTAACGGAGGTTACCGACGGGTATATCTTAAAGACCTTTCGGCTGCCAAAGACCGTGATTAAAATTATGCAGAATCGGGACGCAATTACCTATCTTAATCTCCCAAAATTGAAGACACACTCGATGGCAGCGGTTACTTTAGGCATTAAGAATCAGTGGGGGTTCCCTCAGCATGCCGATCGGGGAAAAGATCATAATTACAACCTGCATTCTAAACTTGTGGATGTTTTTGAATATATTCAACCCGATGCCACCTTGATTGATGGGATAGAAGGCACGATTCACGGGCATTATCCACCAGCAGCATTCGCAGACCGGCTCGTGAAGCAGTTCAATATCCTAATCGGCGGGCGAGATACCCTAGCCGTCGATGTCGTAGGTGCGAGAATTTTTGGGCTTTCTATCGACGAGGTGCCCCATTTAAAAATAGCCTACAAACGGGGTCTGGGCGAGGGGGATTTGCAGAAGATTACTGTGATTGGGAAAGATTTGGAGGATTATACCGAGAAATATGATTGGGATCTTCTACCTGAGTTCCCAGCTGATGTGAAAATTATTAAAGGAGAAAAGTTAGTCTGTCGGGAAGGCTGTCAGAATAATCCGCTTTCTTTACTCCAGGTTCTTGCCTACGATTTTAAAGAGAAATTTAAGGGGGGGTTTTTCATAATAATGGGCAAGGGATTCAACACCGCCAATCTAATTGACCAGCTCCGTGCGGAGGGACATAAGAAGGGACTCGTTGTGGGATTCTGCGCTATTGACGAGATAGGCGAAACTCTTAAGAAAGAATTTGGGAAACGCAATGTTTTCTTCTCGCATGATTGCAATAATCTTGCTGAAACCACAACGGCCCTCTGCAAATTGAGTAAGATTCAGGTCCTCGACCTCGTCCCGCTCCCAACCGCCCAGGCTGCCGCCTTCGCTTCCGAGGCGCAGGCCCATGGCTCGACCGCGCTGATACCCGAATTGTGGTAAATAATATGTACTGTGGATTAAAGCCACAGGAAATTGAGGACTAGAAAAGTAATGAAAAGACCGGCTAAAAGCAGCCCATCTTTTTTATTCATTGATCCCTTGCGTGCTATCAAATAGATAACAATGAGCACACTCAATAAAATAAGAGAATTCCAAATTAAAGTTGGAATGATCACGATATTCATGAGAATCACTCCGCTAATTCCGAAAACGATGGTCAGGTTCCAGACTAATTTCCCGAGCATACCCCCTAAGCCCACTTCCACCGCCTTTTTCTTTATTGCTTTAATCATTAAGGTGAGTTCTTCGACATTAGTCACGAAAGCAATTATGACAAAACCAAAAAAAGATTCTGATAAACCGGTGAGTTCAATAATTTCTTCCGCTGCCATGATCATTAGCTGAGCAGCGAAGATAATAACCAGAATACTGATTATGACAAGTAAGATCATTTTCCGCTTTGACTTCTCCGCTATCTCTTTCTTATCCGCTTCATTCAATCCTTCTGTTTCTGTCTCATGCGAATATTTGAGATTCCGTATTAAAAAAATACCATATAACCCCAGAGTACCGATTCCCGCTACGAGCAGTCCAAACGGAAGGAAAAAGCCGAGAACGATTAGAAAAAAACTGGCAAAGATAATAAGAAAAAAGAAATGTGAAACGGGCTTAAAGGAGAACTTATAAAATATGGCAGGTAATGCAAAACAGAGGGTTAATGCTATGATAGAATTCCCTATCACATTTCCAATGGCGATATACGGTAACCCATTAATCGACCCTACGGTCGAAGCCAACAATTCTTCAAAGTCAATACCGCCTCCGACAATCAAGGACCCCATAATAAACCCCGACAGCCCATAGACTACGCTGAGTGCTTTCAAATTATCGAGGAAAATATCGACGCAGTAGAAAATAATAAGATAACTGCCAATAAAGAGAAGAATCCATAGAAGAATCGTCCACATGGTGAATCGCACTGATTGTTATCGGATAAATTATGCGAAGCCTACTTTTTATTCTATATAAAATTTTTACCGGGCGTAGGAACTCGGAAAAATAGCAATCTCCTGGCTTGATTCAGTAGGGAACGGATCGATCAATAATTCAGGCCGCGACCGCGTTGCCCTCGTTGTAAATATTTCTTTTTAATCGTTATGTTATACTTCTGTTCAATCTCATCGATTAAAACGAGTTCCTCAGGAGTCGCTAAGGTAATCGCGCAGCCTTCTTTTTCCATTCGTCCCGTTCGTCCGACTCGATGGAGATAATCTTCAATTTTGGAAGGCACATCAAAATTAATAACATGGGTGACATCATCAATATCAATCCCCCGAGAGACGACATCCGTGGCTATTAAAAGCATTTTATATTTCTTGAAATCTTCTAATGCCATTTCTCTGGCGACTTGGCGCATATCGCTATTAATGCAATTGGCGTTATATCCCATTTGATTTAAAGTTTCGGCAAGGGCTCTCGAATCACTTCTAGTTTTCACAAAAACCAGTATTTTCAGGGAATTCTTATTTCCATTATGACTCTCTTTTAAATCATCAATGATTTTAATTAAGAAATTTAATTTATCACCGGATTCGGCGGTAATATAATACGATTGGTCAATAGTTTTGGGAATTTTTTCCTCATGGCGCTGCCGAATCGTTATAATAACGGGATCTTGCATATATCGCTGAGCCAAAGACACCGTTTCATCAGGGATGGTCGCCCCAAAAAACCCGAATTGTTGGGGGGCATGCGTTTGTAACAATTTCAGAATATAATTTACATCCTCAAAAAAGCCCATATCAAACATTTTATCGGCTTCATCGAGCACAATTATTTTCGGTTTAATGATTAATCCGTGACGGAGGTGATCCAGTAATCGTCCGGGTGTGGCTGCGATAATTTGGGCACCTTTCTGGATTAAATCAACTTGGCGCTCAAAGGACATTCCGCCATAAATGGTAATTATTTTCAGTCGAGTGAGTTTCGCGGCAATTGACAATTCATCCGCGATTTGTTTTGCCAATTCTCTGGTCGGTGTTATTATAACGGCTTGAATCTTCCGTAGATTCGGATCTATTCGTTCGATTATAGGAATTCCAAACGCAAGGGTTTTCCCTGAACCTGTTTTGGCTTGGCCAACTATACTACGCCCTTCTAAAAACGGAGGTATTACTTTGGCTTGAATTTCAGTGGCTTCTACAAATTTAGCCGATTCAAGCCCTTTCAATATCGTTTCAGAAAGTTTGAACTCTGTAAATTTCATTTTAAAAAAACCTTCATTTTAAAAATTTTAAAAAACTTATTTCATTTAAAAAAATCTATCCTATTATTCATTTAAAGAGACCTGCTCTACTGTTCTACATACCTTCTTTCCTTAAAGTGAGGTATTTTACCATTTTAAATTCTAAAAGATACAGATTAAAATTAAGTTAAAATTCTTATTTCCTCTTTATCTCATAAATTTAAAATGAATTGTGTTTAATTAATTAAAACCATATTTAAAAAATTTGTGTTATAACGACCAACTTTTCTAAAATTTACCAAATGGAATAAGCTTACATAAAGTGAGAATTATGGAATATGCAGAAATTCAAAAGCGATTGAAAAGTATTGTAGAGGGTCCGATTAACGCTATTCCTGAGGAGACTATGGGAAAGATTCGAAAAGATATGGAGAAAAAGTGTCCCACCTCTAAAAAACTCTTTGAAGAAATGAAGCAATGTATCCCCGGGGGTTATGAACACCAATTAGTCATAAGCGATCCTTTTGCACTTACGATTACTCGTGCTTTAGGAGATAAAATGTGGGATATCGATTCAAATGAATATATTGATTGGCTATCTGGTGCTGGAGCGATAATCTTAGGGCATAATTACCCTCCGCTTCGCGAAAAAATCATTCAAGTGTTGCAGGATGTAGATCCCGCGATGTATTACACATCGGAATGGGAGTTGAAAGCCGCGAAAATGATTAAAAAACTCGTATCTTCTGTGGAATTGTTTAAATTTTATCAGTCAGGGACGGAAGCCGACATGGCCGCCATTCGGCTCGCACGGGTTTATACAAAGAAGAAGAAAATCGTCAAATTTGGAGGGGCTTATCACGGCTGGTCTGACCAACTGACTTATGATATTCACGTGCCCTATTCGGGAGATCTCGAATCCCATGGTATTCCCACAAATTGTTTCAAGGAAATCATTTCGGTACCTCCCAATGATCTAAAAGCGCTTGAAGCTATCTTTAAACAATTCGAAAAGACGAAAGGTATTGCGGCGGTGATAGTCGAACCCTTGGGCGCAGAATCTGGAAGCATACCCGTGGCACCGGGATTTAATAATGAGGTGCAAGAACTCTGTGAAAAATATGATTCCTTATTGATATTTGATGAGGTGGTCACCGGATTTCGGCTCGATTTGGGCGGCGCCCAAAAATATTTCAAGGTGAAACCCGATTTAACTACGTTTGGGAAGCTGTTAACCCACGGCCACCCGAGCAGTGGGGGGCTTGGTGGGCGTGCAGATATCATGTCCTATCTTGCAAGTGGAGTGGAAGCTGGCAAAGAGAAAGTCATGGCAACTGGAACTTTGCTAGGGAATCCGCTAACCGCTGCTGCAACTTACTGGTCCCTGAAATACATTGAAGAAACGAATGCTATTGAAAAATCTGCGAAATTAGGGGACAAATTAACGGTAGACCTCAATGATTTATTTGAAAAATACGGCGTTCCATTCTTTGCATATAATTGGAAATCAGTAGTTCATTTTAAAACCTACGCGGATATAAATGTGGATATTCGTATTCCAGGAAATGTTGAGCAAGCGCTCTACCGAAACGCATGTGTAAATCGCATAGCGACTGCCCTACTTGGAGAAGGTTTTATCACGAAACGCGGGGCAAACGCCTTTACTACTCTTGCGCACACTACTCAGGACATCGACAACTTTCTCAAAGCCTTTGAAATCGTATTAAAGATGATCCCGCATTAAAAAAAAGAATTCTACTGGAGTTCAATTCGTATACGGAGATTGGAAGCTTTACTCACCACAACATCTAAAAGGGTGGGTTTATCATTTGCGAGAGCTCGTTCAAGGGCGGGTCGGATTTCAGTCGCAGTTTCCACGCGAATTCCCTCAATTCCCATGGTATTGGCTATATTGGCAAAATTGGTTTCGGGATATTCGGCTAGTTCTCGGGTCTTCCGGGTAAGGTAGTCGCGTACATTCCCTAAACTCGCATTATTGAAGACCACATATGTTAAGGGAAGATTATATTGTTTCATCATTTCTAATGCATAGAGTGCCATCAACATGCCTCCATCGCCTAGTACTCCAATTACTTTTCGGTTTGGATTCAGCATTTGTGCACTGAGAGCCGCCCCTGCGCACCAAGCCATTCCAGCCGCGCCACCTGGTCCTATGATCTGTCCCACTTTTTTTGTTTGGAATAATTTAGTGAACCACATCCGATTATTCCCTCCATCTAAAACAACCAAGTCGTCGGGTCGAATAACTTCGTTGAATTCTTTGACAACTCGTTCCGGCTCGATCGGCGTACTATCGGAAGTATAATATTTGCTCGTAAAGAATTCGTATTCTGGATTTTCTTTCAAGGCCTCCAATTCGGCGCTTCTCGCTTGAATATCAATCGCAGGCTGCTTTGTTTTAATAGCCTTCACTATCAACATTAAAGCTAGTTGTGCATCAGAATTAATGCCCAAAGAAACGGGAAAGGTCCAGGCAGCATTGCGCGGGTCTATATCAATATGAATCAACTTTTGTTGAGCGGAGTTAATGAATTTTGGATTGCAATTGAAAGTATTTTCTGGGGCAAGACCCGTACCTATTGCAAGAATAAGGTCAGCCCGCTTAATTACTTCATTAGCGACTTTTTGTCCAAGCCCGGCCATCACTCCCACGGCAAAATCATGTGTTTCTGCGATACTGCCCTTTCCCATATAGCTAGTTGCAACCGGCATTCCAATGAGTTCTGCCAGTTCTTGAACCGCGGAATAGGCAGCCGCGGCATGGACTCCACGACCACAAATCATGACTGGATTTTTCGCCTTGATCAAAAGATCAGCCACCTGATCGGCATCTGTGGGACTAATGCACGGAGGCTTTACTTTTAAATAGCCTTCCAGGGGAGAAAGAGGAGGTTGCATTGTAGCAGGATCAGTGATTGAGGCCATCATGGTATTCCAGCGGGTAATGACGCATGCGGGCCCAGGGCGTCCAGAGGTAGCATGTTTAATGGCCAACTGAAGCCCATACAGCAATTCTTCGGGGGTCGTAGCAACGGTAGTGTATTTAGTCATCGATCGGAAAATTTCTGGTAAATTAACTGATCCATATTCTCCGGATCCGAGCTGATAGGGATTCTGCAGACTATACCCGTACCAATCTGAGAATTCCGTAATGATAACCATGGGGGAGCCGGCTAAAAAAGCTTCCACAATACCAAAAGCCCCATTAGTCCCGATCCAGAGCCCCTGTCCAATAAGTAACCCAGGTCTCCGGGTAAGCCGCCCATACATATCAGCCATCGTCGCCGCTGCCCCTTCATGCCTTGCGACAATGGTCCGTATCTTTTCTTTCCGTTTATAAAGTTCTTCAAATAAAAAGGGCGTAACACCACCGGGAATTCCAAAAGCATGGTCAATTCCCGCCTCAATGAGGATATCTACCATTAATTTTATTACACTAACCATAATACCTGCCTCAAAATTTATTAATTAAATTTAATATTTTGTTAAACAATAAACTTAAACATATTACATAAATTATTCAAATTAGGTGAATTTTGATGCTGGATATTCCGATCGAAGATCTCATAAGTGCACTTGTTATTATAATTGCTATTTCGCTATTTTTGGTTATTGGAATTAAATCACAAGGACAATATAGAAAGAACAAAGAAGCTCTGCCATTAATTATTGCGTTTGCGTCGTTTTTCATCTCGCTAGCCATGTTTATTTTGTTAATCGAAAAAGTTCTCCTCATCGATACCTTGCCACTATATAACGAAAATATGGGAATACTCGCTGGAGCAATTGCCACGACGGTCAGCGGTTTTGCGGCTGTAACATTCGATTTATTCGCTTTTAAAATGGTTTTTCCAAAACGAACCGTAATTTTAACAGCAATCGCTGCGGTTTACGCAAGTATTTATGTAATTCATTGGTGGATTGATCCCACCAAACATGTCGTAGAGGGTGAAATAGAATTTTTGCCCTTATATGGAATCGCATATCCGTTTACGCCTCTGCTTAGTTATATTATATTAGTTCCGCTGATGTCCATTCCTATTTTTATACTACTCTACTATGCGTTAAAAGTGCGGAGCGAATCGAGTCTTAAAAGCAAACGAGCGGCTATCCTTGGTCTCGGTGGAGTCGCCTTAGCTACGGCTTATACGACCGAACTTCTGGGATTAGATCTTCTGACTACCACTATTTTTCGCATATTATTTGTCGTTGCCGCTATCTTATTCTATATTGCTCTTTTTAAATTAAAAGCGAAAGAATAAACAGTACAATTTCCTCTTTTTTTTATGAAAAAAAATATTCAGAATTAGATTTTATTGCCTTTTTTATGTTGCAGCCTTATATAGAATACTTTTTTTCACCATATGATGCGGATTGTACGAATCTTTTGATTGGCGCAATCCTGGATCCCCCAAATCTTGTTCGCGGTTGATAAATTTTACATCCTCACAACATTGTTGAATAAATAATTTATTGATAGCCTGATAAGAACCCTCATAATTGATGAGCGCTTTTTCGATGTGGATAACCCCAGTAGCAAGATTCAAATGTTCCCCTAAGGTATAGGCAATACAAGTTCCATCAACTAGCAATAAACCCCCGAGATATTTTAAATCATGATAATGTTCAAAAGCTCCGTCAATAGCTCTTTGTTCTTCCATCAAATCCTCATGCATGCGGCATTCATTCATATCACACCATTGAATTTGTAATTTTTTACAGCTGTCCAACCAGTCCTCTGTGAGCAAATGAAATTCATAGTTAGGAAATTTTTCCTCAAATTTTTTAAGCCATTTGCGCTTCCGATACAAATTGGCGCCCGATAGTGTGCTTAATTTATCTTTTTCATAGACATAATCCCAATTATTCCGATCAATTATCATATCAATCTTTAAAGCCTTTCCTTTTTCATTATCATGGAGTTCATTAACAATTGCCTCGGGAACTCGATGAATTTCCACATGCCTGAGCGATTCAAATAGATTCAGAATCATTTCGGCGGGATTTGGACCAATAGGGGGCACAAAAAATAAGGTCTCGGGATTGTTTGGACGCTCCTTTTTATGCGTTTTGAAGTAATCACGTGAAAAAATTAAAAGGTGGTCTTCATATTCCAGAAAAGAAGAATGATAGTAATTT
>CAYGYC010000036.1:14453-20089 GCA_964353755.1 uncultured archaeon
TAAATTAGTAAATGTAAGTTCTGAAATTTCAGGAGGATATTTTTTAAAAAACTCATCAAAAATAGGCTTATCGGAAATTTCAATTGGCTTTCCTTTCGTTAAATCCATGATTATAGTGAGGCGTATTTATAGTTAAAAGTATTAAGTTAAAAATTACCCTTTTCAATTTTCTTTTATTTTACTGCAACGCCCCGCCCTTTTAGATACGTTTTAACCTCTTTCACGGTGTATTGGTTGAAATGGAAAATACTGGCAGCTAAAGCGGCGGCAGCCTTGCCCTCCGTGAGCGCTTGTAGCATATGATAGGGATGTCCGCACCCGCCAGATGCGGTAACTGGAATTTTTACATTTTCTGCAATGGCACGCGTTAAAGGAATATCGTAACCATCCTTTGTTCCATCCGCATCTTTACTTGTAAATAGGATTTCGCTTACACCCATTTCCGTAACTTGAATACTCCAATCAACTAAATCCATTCCGGTTTTTTTAGTTCCTCCATAAATCACAATATTTCCCCAGAATTTCCCTTCTGGAGAATCAATAATATATTTTCCCTTTTCTGCTTGATTTACATGTTCTCTTAATGCATCAATGGCAATTGCGAGTTTGTCCCCTCCGAATTTAGCAACCGCTTCTTTGACAAAGCTCGGATTTTGAATAGCCGCCGTATTGATGCTCACCTTGGTTGCCCCTGCAGCGAGTATAGTTTCAATATTGTGGAGGTTTTTGATACCGCCTCCTACGACGAAAGGAATAGAAATAACCTTCGCTGTTCTGTTAACGACATCGAGTAAGGTCTCGCGACCTTCCAATGATGCCGAAATATCCAACAGCACAATGATATCTGCACCATCTTTCTGATATTTTTTCGCGTATTCTGGAGGGTCTCCCACTTCTTTAATATTAACAAACTTTACTCCTTTTACTAGTTTCCCGTCTTTGGTATCCAAGCAAGGAACAATTCTTTTGTATTCTTTCATAATCCATCCTTCGGGTTAGGAATATATAATTTTTTTTCTTCTCAATTCAGCGGATTACATAATTGATAATCGCACGAATACCAACTTTGTACGGCATTAGTATAGTTAGGTCATTATTCTAATTCAACTGTTGCAGGAGGCTTATTTGAGATATCATAGACTACGCGATTGACCCCTGGTACTTCATTGATAATTCGGGAAGCAATATGTTCAAGGAGATCCCAATCCACTTTCACGAAGTTAGCCGTCATCGCGTCCTGACTTTCGATCATGCGTATAAGGACCATATTTTGATAAGTTCGCGCATCCCCCATTACCCCCACCGATTTGATCGGGAGATAACTCGTGAAAGCTTGCCAAACTTGATTGTAGATTCCTGCTTTTCTTATTTCCTCAATTAGTATTGCATCGGATTCCCGTACAATCTGGAGTTTTTCTTCTGTCACATCACCAATAATCCGAATTGCCAGAGAAGGACCTGGAAATGGATGTCTAAGAATAAATTCTTCCGGGAGGCTGAGTTCCTTTCCAACCGTTCGTACCTCATCCTTATACAACGTGGCTAAAGGTTCTAAAACTTGCAAGTTCATTTTTTCGGGAAGGGTGACATTGTGATGGCTCTTTATTTTCGCAGAGGCACTGCTCGTGACCCCGCTCTCTATGCGATCTGGTGCAATGGTCCCCTGACCCAAAAATTTAATTTGTCCATATTGGGTCTTTAATTCTTCAGCTTTTGCCTCGAACACTTCAAAAAATGTGGTAGCGATAATTTTTCGTTTCTCTTCGGGATCCGTGATGCCTTTCAATCGGGATAAAAATAAACTTGCCGCATCCACAACAAAAAAATGCTTGAATTTTAATATTTTTTCAAAGTTCGTCCTCACTTCAGCCACCTCATTCTTACGCATCAATCCATTATCCACAAAAATGCAAAGGATGCGGTTGCCGATGGCTTTTTCAATGAGGGTTGCGGCAACGGTAGAATCTACCCCGCCACTCACCGCCATAATTACTTGGTCATCTTTGATCGTGTCCTGGATTTTAGCAATCGCGTCTTTAATAAAATTGGCCATTTTCCAATTTGGTTTGCATTTACATATATTAAAAACGAAATTCCTGAGCATTAGCATGCCCTTCGGGGTGTGATTTACTTCAATATGGAATTGAACGGCATAAATTTGTTCGTTCTTATTTTGAATGGCTGCAATAGGACATGATTCCGAGGAGGCAATAACCTCAAAATGGGGCGGTAGTTCAGTTATCTGATCTCCATGACTCATCCAAACTACTTCGGTAGTGTCCAGTCCTTTGAATAACCCTTTTTCATTTAAAACCGTGATTTTGATTTTGCCATATTCTTTTTTAGGATTGGAAACGATCTTCCCTCCAAACTGATGTCCAATCAGTTGTAATCCATAACAAATACCAAGAACAGGGATGGATTGATCTTTACAGTATGTAAAAAATTCTGGGGAGAGAGTGGGGCTTCTATTTTCATAAATACTTTTTGGTCCGCCGGAAAGAATAATTCCCTTTGGCTTAATTGCCTGGATAGTGCTTAATTTGGTATCAAAAGATAGAATCTCAGAGTAAACCGCTAATTCTCGAACCCTTCGTGCAATTAATTGGGTGTACTGCCCTCCAAAATCCAATATTAGGATCATATCTGGTTGAAACACAATTCATCGTCTCACAGAGCTCTCTTAATTCACTCCAATAGTTGAATTAAGTGCCTTTTTTCTATGGCGTGATAATAACTTCCTAACTTCTTCAGCTATAATAACGATTATCGGGAGTAAAATTAAATAGGCCCAATCTGTTAGATTTAGGGCGGTGGTTCCAAAAGCCGGTTGCAACACCGGAACATAAATTAAGAGGCATAAAATACTTATTTGGGATAGAATTGCCCAAAAAATCAATCGATTTTTTAAGAAGCCTGATTTGAAGATTGATGACGTATTTGTACGACAACTAAATAAATTGCCCACTTGTGCAAGGACAATTCCGGCAAACGTCATTGTAGTGCCTTTGATATATATTGGATTTGTTGGAAATTGAGCTAATTCCATCCAATTCGAGCCATAGGTCATCCAAGTACTAATGCATCCAATTAACGCGCCTAATGAAATAATGATTCCAATATAGAGCGACCGTAAAAGAACTCCTGAATCAAAGAGCGGTTTTTTGATACTGCGCGGTAATTCATGCATTATCCCCGGTTCAGGACGTTCTCTGGAGAGAGCAAGAGAAGGGATAATATCAATAAAGAGATCAATAGCGAGCACCTGGACTACAAGTAAAGGCAACGGTAATCCAATTAATATATAGAGTAAAAATGGAATAAGTTCAGCCCAATTATGCGAAAAAACATAGATGATAAATTTCCGGATATTATCATAAATGGCTCTTCCGGATTCAATTGCTTTTACAATGGAGGCAAAATTATTATTTAATAAAATCATATCTGCCGCATCTCGGGCAATATCCGTCCCCCCTATACCCATAGCGATCCCAATATCAGCTTCTCTCAAGGAGGGGGCATCATTGGCCCCATCTCCTGTCACGGCAATAATTTCTTGGGCATGTTTTAACGCTTTTACAATTTCAAGTTTTTGTTCGGGAGCTACCCGCGCAAACACGATATTTCCTTGTTTTATTTTATCTACAATGCCTTGTTGCCCTAACTTCACCAGGTTTTCCCCTCGAATGATCTCGGTTTTCCCTTTTTCTGTAATGCCCACTTCTTCAGAGATTGCCTGGGAAGTAGGACCCGAATCTCCCGTGATAATAACAACCCTCATCCCTGCCTCTTTGGCCATTAAAACAGCTTCTTTTACTTCTGTTCGCGGCGGGTCCTGCAAAGCCATTAGTCCCAAAAAAATCATATTCTCCTCTGCAACAGAGGTCCGATACGTCTTTTTTTCATCAATCTCTCTATAAGCAAACCCGAGAACTCGAAGTCCTGCTTGCGCAAATGTTTTATATTCCTTTTCAATATTTCCGCGGATTTCTGGGGTAAAGGGTTCAATACGGTCCTTTAATTCAATTTTATCACAGATATCCATAATTCCAAAAGGTGCGCCCTTTATATATTGAAAAAAACGCTTTCGAGATTTATGTATCGTTGTCATCCGTTTTCGGACAGAATCAAATGGTCTTTTTTGAATTAATGGTTGTTGATCGTGAAGGGATTTCAAATTGAATCCATAGTTTAAGGCCACCATTAATAGGGCTCCGTCCGTTGGATCCCCTATAATGTTATATTTTTTATGTTCCCTATCCCTTTTATTTCCTTTTTCTATTTTTTGCGGTATAGTTATTGCTTCCGCCTTCGCTTCATTACATAATGCCGCTATTTCAAGCAATTTATCTAGGGCACTTATTTCGTTCCGCTTAACTTTTCTTGAAACCTTTGATGCGGGGTCAATTAAATTAAAATCACCCGTTAAATCAAACCCTGAATACGTCACTTCAATTAATTGATTGGAAACAAAAATTCGTCTTACACTCATTTCCCCTGTTGTGATTGTTCCTGTTTTATCGGTACATATTGTGGTCACACTCCCTAAGGTTTGCACTGCCGACAGGCGCTTAACTAACACATTTTGCTTCGTCATTTTCAGCACGCTAATCGCTAAAGCGCTCGAAACTGTTATTTGGAGCCCTTCAGGCACGCAAGCCACCATTACCCCAATAAAAAATAAAATGCTGGCAGGCAAAGGAATTTTTAGAAGAAAAAGGCTTAGAATAAAGAAAATACCTCCAACTATCAAGGCGATGATGAAGTCATATTTGGCCGTCTTTTTAATTTCTTTTTGTAATGGACTAACGTCATCCTGAATTTCTGAAGTTAAACTTGCTATTTGCCCAAACTTTGTATTTTTTCCCGTATCAATTACGATAGCTTTTCCTTCCCCCTTAACTACTGAAGTGCTCATAAATGCCACGTTGGGAACATCCAGATAAGTTCCATCCAAATTTTTTTCCGCACGGGCTGTTCGTTGTTGTGGTTCCGATTCACCTGATAAGGGTATATTATTGGTCCAAAGATCATAGACTTCAATCAGACGCGCATCCGCAGGCACGCGATCACCCCCTTGAAGAACGATCAAATCGCCAGGAACTAATTCCTTCACTAAAACCCGTTGTAGTTTCCCATTTCGTATGACTTTAGTATATTCGGGGATATAACTTTTTAACGATTCCATCGCTTTTTCGGCGCGATATTCCTGAAACAGACTAAGGAGCGCATTTAGAAATACAATCGCTAAGATAACATAACCTAATTCTGCCATTTTGGCTATAAATGAGAGGAAACTTGCAACCAACAATAATAGACTAAACCAATCACGTAATTGCAGCAGGAATCTTGTAATCATCGATTGTGATTTTTTCTTTCTAAGAATGTTTGGACCATATTGTTTTTGCCTTTTCTCCACTTCTTCTTGCGTTAACCCTTTCCAGGAAGAATTATAATGCTCAAGTAATTCTTCTGTTGAAAATTTAATATAATCATTATTCATAAGGATCTCTCGTAAAAATATTTGTGGAGAAAAACCCGGAAAAAAAAAGCTAGCAGAATTTAAATCCTATCGAACTAGTCATATCGATTAAATTCGCCATATAGTAATCAGTTCCTATCGAATAAAAAATATT
>CAYGYC010000037.1:0-10949 GCA_964353755.1 uncultured archaeon
CTGATTGATACTCGGAAGGGTATTATGGTAATCACAACTTACCAAAGTTCTATTGGAAATTAACTCCTTATACTCCGTGGAAACGTAACTCTTTTCATCCGCGTCCTCTGACCAGGCTTTGTAGGACTTAATAAGAGAATGATACCGAATTAAGAGAGGTATATTTGCCAACCCAAGAACCAATAGAGCGGAAAAAAAAAGAATCTGCAAGGGGGGGAAGAGAAACGATAGAAAGGCAGAAATTAGGATCAACCCCTCCACGATTGAAGTAGCAGCTATGTAATATCTTCTCAGAATTTTTACGCTACAAGGCTTGCAGAGGGGAAATCGCTCTTTAAAATCCCAAGTTCCGATATTTTCTATACATATTGTACAGATTGGGGTGCCACATTCCACACACCAATCCGAATTAGTATGTGTTTTATGATAAGTACAATTTACCGTCTCTATATTGCGATAATTGACATTATTGCTTCTCTTTTGCAGTACGCATTCTTGGCAATAAAGTAATTTAGGATCGCCGGTAAAATTTCTATAATAATACATTCCTTGCGCAATTTTTCCTCCACAATTAGAGCACTTGTGCGATGCTTGGCCCTTTACGCGCTTGAATTCTTTTGTAATGCTTAAATTGCTCCACTCCAAAGGATTTTTTCTGAAAATGTCTACTAAATACTAAGTTAAAAACATTAAACCTAAAAAATAGATGTTTATTCGATTAATGGCTTTAAATAATTTACAAATTGCCTGTACATTAAAAGCCCGAGATACAAGACATACAAATTGATTATTTTATCACAACAGATAAAATTATCTTGAATAATGCAAAAAGATTTAATTATTATTCATCCTGATAAGTTAATCGAATTGAAAATCTCGGATAATTAATCATTTAAGCAATTCCCGCGCTACCACTAAGCGCTGAATTTCTGGGCTTCCCTGGGCGACGGTAAAGGTAGTGGCGTCTCGGAGAAATCGCTCAATGGGATAATCTTTTGTTGATCCGAATCCTCCTAGGATTTTCATGGCGGTCATTGCCGCTTTAACTGCCAGTTCAGCGGCATAATATTTAGCCATCGAAGCTTCTTTCTTATGCCATTGTTTTTTATCCGCTAACCAACATGCTTTATAGGCTAATAATCGGGCGCACTCAATTTCAGTCGCAATTTCCACGACGGGGAATTTAATGGCTTCATGTTCGATGAGCGGTAGGCCAAAAGTTTCCCGCTTCTTCGCAAATTCGAGCGCAATATCCAGCGCGGCTCGGGCGAGACCGATGTATCCACACGCCAGAGTAGGTCGTGTATCATCGAATGTCCGTAAGGCATACTGAAATCCATGCCCCTCCTCGCCGATCCTATTCTCAGCGGGAACATGGCAATCTTCGAGCACAAGATCGTAGGTTTGATGCCCTTTTACCCCATAGCAAACCCGTTTTTTGCCTATTTTAAGGCCAGGGAATTTTTTTTCGACAACAAAGGCACTAATACTCTGGCGCTTCTTTGTAGGATCGCTTCTGGCGAAGAGGACATAGATATCAGCAAGTTCAGCCATGCTCACTAACCGCTTTTGCCCATTTAAAATATATTCATCACCCGATTTTTCAGCACTTGTTTGAATAGTATTGGCATCCGAGCCCGCGCCCTCTTCTGTTAAGGAGAATGCTGCAAAAATTTCTCCTTTCGCATGGCGCGGTAAGTATTTTTGCTTCAACTCTTCGCTGCCTCCAAATACGATGGGGAGCGTGGTTACTCCTGACACTTCAATCAGCGTGGCTATCGGTAAGCTAACATAGGCTATCTCTTCCATTAGGAGACAGATATCCAATCGGTCTAATTCTAAGCCCCCATATTTCTTGGGAATCCATACAGCGGTATATTTGTAAGGCGGATTCCGGATAATCTTAATTAGATTCCGGGGTATATTATCAGTCTCATCGACTTCCGCTGCAACGGGTCCTGCATATTTCTGGACAAATTCCCGTACCTGTTGTCGTAACTCTTCCTGTTTCGGACTTAATTCGAAAGAATATGGCATGCTGTTATTTATTTAAATAAAGATTAAAGAATTTATTGTTTAAAGTGAACTACTTATCTAGAGAAAAATCTGAAATAAGAAATTCGCAATAAATAGAGGAACAAGGTTCCGTGCATAGTTCTTATCGTAAAGGGAGTAATTCTCGTTCTTTAATTTAATATAAATAGTAGGGGCATTATTAAAATCAAGTTTTTTAGCGATTATTTAAAGGAAATAATATAGATAATGAAGATTAAAACAAAAAAAACCGAGCATTATTCTTCTGCTCCATTCCAAAACCCTGTGAGATTGAGTACCTCTTTCACATCTTTTTCAAGAATATGCGTAAAATAGGGAACATCTGCACCCCCATAGAAACATGCACCGTGCAGTTGGTCAGCGACAAGCGAAAGTAATTTCGTTAATTTTTCTGCATTTGGTACAGTATCCACAAGTGTATTGAGAAGCTTAATGCGCGTAGTGTGTGCTTCGGCGGTTCCTTTTGGAACGTGCAGTCCATGTGTGGCGAGAAATGCATCTATTGCTTCCATGACCGCGAGCCACCCCTTTTCACAAGCATCGCGGCGCGTTAGGGGGTCAGAGCTTGACCGTTCTTTTACCGCCTTTTTATAAATTTCGTGTGGTGTCTGCTTCATCCAATCACTATGATATTTTAATACCACCGCCTTTATTAAGATAAGTAAAAAATTGAAATTACTATTTTCCCAAATTGACAATTGATGTAATAAAAGAGATAGGAGGCAGATTGATTGGATGTAATGGAAGGTATTTATTCGAGAAGAAGTATGCTAGAATTTAAAGAAGGCGAAAGAATTCCAGATACTATTCTGGAAAAGATACTTGATGCTGCCAGATTTGCACCAAGCCCCGAAAATTCACAACAATGGAGATTTATTATCAGTCGCGATAGTGCCTTAAAGAAAATTGTGGCAGATATTTGTCAAGAACGGGCCCAAGATATTTTTGGGGGACAGCCCTATGAAACCACGCAAGAACGAATGTGGTATTTACCAGAAAAAATACGTCTGCGCGCCCTCGAAACTGCTATCAATGGGCAATTATTTCGCTATCCTGAAAAAGCGGATGTCCTTATTTTTTGCTGTTATACGGATTGCTTTCACGATATTCCCTTTCCAGACGCCATTTATGTGACGGGAATATCTTCCCTGGTAAGTTTGAGTATGGCAATTCAAAACATGTGGTTAGCCGCCGTTGCAAATGGAGTTGGTTGTGGATTCATGGCCATCCCCTTCGGGGACAAAAGATATGCACCGATATTAACCGAACTACTAGGAATTCCCCCCTCCTGGAAACCCTTAACGGTCTTCTGCTTAGGAATTCCTACGAAAACGCGGATAAAGGGGCCTGCTCGGTTTCCATTAAGTGCGATCGTTTTTGATGAGCAATGGGGTCGCCCCTATCAGCCAAAAACAGTTATGGAGGAATAATCGAATATGTCAAAAATTACGCTCAATTTAAAGGATAGAACCATTGAAATCCTCGAAAAATTTGCAAAAGATCAAAACCTTACGAAAGAGAAACTGGGCGAAATGATACTGGATACCTGGACTGCATTTGGAGGACAAATCTGGTCGGGCGATTACAAAGAACTACGGGCATTCGTAATAGATTGGCCGATTAAAAGAGATTTGGTGAAGATAGAAAGTAAATAAGGATGAGGTGATGATATGGCACTATGGTTAGGAAAAAGCGGTATTGGAGAAGACGATTTTTCAAAATTCTTCAAAGAGCGAAAAAAGCTCATGGAATTTTACTTAGATGACATGAAATTTCGCATTACCCTTAAATTATCCCTCGATGAATTGAAGAAGTTTGAGGAAGCCGTTACTCGTGAATATGGACATTTTTCGGCATTAAACTCTAAGAAAGCCGCCAAAGATGCATTGGAAAAATGGATTGAAGGGATTTTGACTAAATAATACGCAATTTGCACGATTCCTTGATTATTCCCAAAGAGCTATTGATATCTTTTTTTAATTTTCTTTATTTTAATCAGTAAGAATTATATATCGAAATATCAATTTTTTTTTGTCTCTCCGCCTTCTATAACTTTATTATTTAATGATCCCAACGATTTAATGAGGTCATAAAATGAAAAATCAGATAGATTATTTCTTTCATCCCAAAAATATCGTGATAATTGGCGCCAGTGATCGACAATTCTCGTGGGGGAATATGATTGGGCAGAATCTTCTGAAATATAAAACGCAAGGAAATGTATATCTTATAAATCCCCGACATGATACGGTATTGGGCGAAAAAACCTATCCTAATCTTGCGGCAGTGCCGGAAGATATCGATTTAGCTATGATTATCGTGCCCGCTAAGGAAGTATTTCAGACCTTAGAAGAATGTGCTACAAAAAATGTTAAAGTAGCGACGATTATTTCTGCGGGATTTTCTGAAACTTCTGAAGGGAAAAAGTTAGGTGAAGGGTTAAAGCGCATTGTGGATGACTATCATATTCGATTACAAGGACCAAATTGTGCCGGCTTCTTTAATGCGTCCGTACCCATCAATGCCTCGCCCCTACCTCCACGATACTTGAATGAGAGCCCGGTCGCGTTTATTACGCAAAGTGGCTTTGTAGGGAACACCCTATCCCTCTGGGGACCTACCCGCAATTTGAATATTGGAAAATATATTAGTGTCGGAAATGAGGCTGATTTAACCGTGACGGATTACGCCGAATATTTTAGTCAAGATGACTCCGTGAAAAGTATGCTCTTATACATGGAGGGGGTGAAAGATGGAGAGCGCTTCGTGAAAGTTACAAAGAAAATTACCGCTAAGAAACCGATTGTCGTTTGGAAAACCAGTGAAACCGAGGATGTTAGACGGGCGGCGTTATCGCACACGGCACATCTCGTGGGTTCCCAACAGGTATTTCAAGGCTTGATGAAGCAATTAGGAATCATTCAGATTCGCCGATTAGAGTATGGATTGCTTGTGTGTCACTCGCTTCTACGGCATCCCCCTCTACAGGGTAATCGCCTGGCAATAACGATGATAGGGGCAGGATGGGGTATAATTTTAACCGATACATTATCGAGCGCTGGGTTTGCTGTGCCCGAATTATCTGATACACTAAAAACCGAACTTAAGAAAATATTGCCAAATTATCGCGTATCCGTAAAAAATCCAGTCGATTTTGGGGCAGCGGATACGATGGATTTCAGTCTCATGACCAAAATTATAAAATCAGTCTTTGAGAGTGGAGAAGTAGACGGCTTTATAGTGGCTAATATCGGGGAGTTTTCTCCATTTGATGACCAAGCAACCATCCTAGAGACCCAAATCGCGAATACAATGAAAAGGCTTGAAAGTAAATACCAGAAACCAATCTATCTCTTTACCTTAATGTCCGAAGCCGATAGTAAAAGTATTCCGCTGATTAAAAAACGAATGAATATGTATCACTCAATGGATGAGTTACTGGAAGTCTTGAAGGCACAATTGTTTTATTCTCAGTGGAAAAAAATGCACATCTCTCTTTAACTATTATCCCCAAATGTTTAGAATTGTATATCACATCTATGAGAATTACTTAAAAGTCAAGAATTTATGTAAAATAAAGAAAATTTATTATGATTGTATACTCCCTTTACAAGAAGGGAAAGCAAAATAGTAGATGAAATTGGAGGTATGAAAAATTCCGCTTAACTTTTGGTTAAATGGTCTTAGTGCGTTTATACTAGTTATAGTTGCGGCACTATTCACTATACTTAATTTGAGAAGATTTATTAAGAGTAAAACGAGTAATTACATTCAAATGGCAATTTTAACAATCGCCATGGCATTTGGGTGGACAGGAATTACTATATCATTTATATCTAATTTGATTTTTGGCTACACCGCTCTCAGCAATATAATCAGTTATTTCTCCTATTCTACTATTCCCATTGGCTCATTTGCAGTTGTCTCGGTATCGTGGAACCTCTTGTTTTCTTCTAAAAATAGAAAATTGGGGCTGGGCTTTTTCTGTGCCCTATATCTAATTTATTATCTATTTCTATTTATGACCTGGAATCAAACTGTTCTCTATTCAAATGTCCCTGGACTAGTCTATGATGATTGGTTATCCCACCTTTCGGTTTCCTTCTGGATGATTTGGATTATTGTCGGTTTAAGCGCGGCTATTTGGGCTATCGGATTTAACAGATTTCGAACGACCAGTCCCGGTGAATTACAAAAGCGCGCGTTGAAACTCTTAATCATGAGTTTTTTTATTGGCACTGGAATCTTATTGGATACTGTGGTCTTCACGGGCGCCGCCTTTGTAGATTTTGTGTGGATTTCCCGAGTGATAATGATCCCTGGAATCTATTATGGATATGTAGGCTTGAGCCCTATTTAATTAAGAAATTTCTATTTAGTTTTTTATAGGGTCCATAATACTAGATATCCGATTGAATCGAGATCTACAAATCTTTTACTATCTAAAAGGAAGAGTTTCAACACCATCCCCTCATGCTTTAGTTCAAGAATAGGGGTATAATTCTTTAAATCCCACACTTTGACATAAGTATCCGAGGAGGCCGAGATGATATATTTGTTATCAGGTGTTACGGCTACGGCATTTACCATTTGAGAATGTCCTTTTATAGTGTGAATCAGATTGCCTGTTACTAGGTCCCATATCTTTACCGTTCCATCTTTTGAACAGGAAACGATTTGTGTCGAATCAGGGGTTATTACGACTTGATACACAAATTCCGTATGCCCCATTAAAGTTTTTAGGCAATTGCCTGTTTTAAGGTCCCAGATCTTTATGGATTTATCATCCGCCCCTGAAGCGATATATTTATTATTGGAAGAAACCGCAACCGAATTTACTCGTTCAGTGTGCCCTTTCAATGTATTGAGGCATTCTCCCGACTTTAAATCCCAAATTTTCACCGTTTCATCTACCGAACCGGAGATAATTCTACTATCATCGGATGTAATGGAAAGACATTTCACCCCTTTTGAGTGACCGTTAAGTGTTCGAAGGCACTTACCCGTTTTGAAATCCCATAATTTGATTGTGGTATCATTAGAGCCCGAGATGATAAGGGACGATTTAGAAGAAAAATCCACCACTTCTGCCGAACGCGTATGCCCTTCTAATGCGGGGCGTATCTCTTTACCTTTAAGATCATATATACGTATTGTATTATCGTACATCGCTAATACTACCACATTTTCATTGGGCACCCAAGCCATACTCCTGGGTATTTGCGACCGGTCTAATTGTTTCGGACTTTTTATTATATATTCTTTAGAAACCACATTTAACACCTAGATTTTAGTCACTATGATTGAATTTTTATTAAGGTTGTTTGTCAACCTTTTCCTATAAAAATTCTTTTTTTATACTTATGAGGCGGTGGACGAGAGAGAATCATCCCTGATAATACATTTGCCAGACAAACAGGATAATGTAATTGCACCAAACGATGCTTAAGAATGAAATCCCAAGTAAGATGAATTTACTAAAGATAGAATGGGCTTTAAATCGCTCTTTTAGGGGAAGCCCTTTCATTGCTCGCCATTGAAGACCTAAATCGATAGATACGTAGGTTATGACTATTATAAAGAGGAAATCAAGAGTTGCAACTATACTAGGAAATCCCAGTGCATCTACAACTTTGCCAGTCTCATAATCATAGATGACAATCATTTGAGAGATTGTATCTCCTACGATAACCTGATTATCCTCCGCGATATAGTCTGCCTCGTATGGATTTATTAGAAGATCCGAGAATGTCTTTACAATAACTCCGGTCGTAATATTAACTTCGATTATACGCTTGTTATTTGAATCGGTAATGAGATAATTTCCATTAGGTAAGATTTCACACCCACGATTCCATCTCAAATTACTCTTATATACCAATACAACTTGATTGCTTTCATCGAGTTCTATTATGCGTCGATTAGTAGAATCGGAAATAGTCGTGTGTCCGTTGGGCCATCGGATTGCATCATGCTGATGATATAAAATGGAGTGATCTCCTGGCATTCCATAATGCCAGGTGATATTCATGTAAGCAGGGTCCGTCGGATCTTTCGCAGTATAATTAACCTCAACAACCATATCGAAGTTTCGGAGCGAAATTAAAATCGAGTCGTAAGTTCGGCCAAATAGACTGCCATTTATAAATTGTACGCTATTTAAATGGGAATAATCATTTCCCGAACGGGGATAATCTGCTAAAATATCAAACGCCTTTTCATTCCACCCGTGTTGTAATCCGAACGCCGTCCAATTTAAATACCAACAATAACTATCTGCGGTCGCATTATACAGGTACCAGTCCCACACAACTTCTTTCGTGGTGAGGTTTATTTCGAATGCTCGATCGGCATTGGTATCCGCAACAATCAAACTCTCCCCGCCTGGCATCATCTCCGCCCCATGAACGAAGAATTCACATTCGTCCGTTTCCCAGACTATTTCACGCGTACTCAAATTAAGGATTTTAATCGATCCCATCCCATCTGCAACCAAATAACAGCCCGCATACTCCCCCTCAAATATTTTATCAATATCCATGGGCCAGGTTACTAAAGAATAATGGGCGGCGATAGGAAAGCAAAAAAGGGGGAAAGTTACAATGACTGAACAGAGGATCAGCTGTAGTATGGTGCGCCGCTTCATATTCCCACCCCAATATTTATCATAAATATAATCCCTAACAGAAGGAAATAAAGGATAGATTGCGTCCCTATAAACTTCAAGGATTTTTTGAAACAAAATTGAATTCTTTCGCCGGTTTTTATTTTAACCACAATAAAAGGAATTGCGAACGAGAAAATGATATACAATAAAACCATAACATAGAATGACCAATATAGTGCAAGATAAACGGTAGAAACGCCAAATATGATGGTAATCACCAATTTTATCCAATAAATCGTTTCATCCGAAATCATTCGTGCTTTAGATTCCATCTGTTCATCTCTTGTTATCTGCCAAAATAAAAATATGCAGAATAATTCTAGTTTTTTTTCATCCGCAGAGCTAATATAAATTTCCTTAGACTAACTTAAAATTTAAATAACGATTTCCAAAATATTATTAAAAAAGGGTTTCACTGAAATGTTGAAGAGAATCCATGTTGTTGTTTCAGGACGCGTGCAAGGAGTGGCATTTCGCTGGGCTACGGAAGATGCAGCTCGCAATTTAGGGGTTGTTGGCTGGGTAAAGAACCTTCCAGATGGCAGCGTAGAAGTGATGGCTGAGGGGGAAGAAGTACTTTTGAACCAATTTATTGAATTTTTGAAGCAAGGTCCTCGTCATGCACAGGTAAAGGATATTGAAATTGAGTGGATTGATTATCAAAACGAGTTTAGTACCTTTGATATCCGGTATTAAGTAGGTGATTACCGTCAAATTACAAAAAATTTTCAGCCCCGGAAAGGTTGGGCCGCTCCAGATTAAAAATCGGATAATGAGATCGGCTACCTTTGAAGGAATGGCCTCGAAAGAAGGGGAAGTCACCGACCAATTAGTTCAATTCTATACAGAATTAGCGGAAGGGGGTACCGGATTAATAATTACCGGTGCTTCCGCCGTGGATTCGCGGCAGACAGTGGGTTCAAGGTGTATCTGTCTCAATGATGATTCATTCATTTCAGGTCACAAAAGAATTACCGAAGCAGTGCATGCCTTTAATGCAAAAATCGGGGTGCAGCTGGCTCATAATGGGCGTCAAGGTAGTCATCCAAGTTACAAACCTGTAGCACCCTCTCCCATTTTCTATAAACCGACCAATCAAGTTCCTAAAGAATTGAATCTCGATGAAATAAAGGTCCTCATCAATAAATTTGTAGCGGCAGGTCTTAGAGCCTACGAAAGTGGGTATGATCTGATCCAACTGCATGCGGCTCATGGGTATTTGCTCTCCAGTTTTTTATCACCCTATACCAACAAAAGGACCGATGCATTTGGGGGCAACACTGAAAAGCGGACGAAAATTTTATTAGATATCTACAATCAACTTCGAGATACTATCGGACGAAAATTTCCAATCAGTGTTAAATTACAGGTGATAGACGGCGTTACTGATGGATTATCGATCGAAGAAGCAAAAAAGATCGCTGAAATCCTTGTTGAAGCGGGATACGATGCCATTGAGCCAAGTGGAGGTTTAACAGAACTACAGTTGCAAACAGATAATGCTTTTCCGAGTAAAAAGGTGAAAACCCGAGAGGATGAGAACTATTTCTCTTTTGCAATACAAGAGTTACATCCACTAATGAAAAATTGTGCTCTTATTCAGGTAGGCGGTATTAGAAATCCTGTATCTGCGGAACAAATTCTCCTTTCCAACAATTGCGACATCATTTCCCTATCAAGACCCTTAGTTTATGAACCAGATCTACCAACTCGCTGGCAGCAGGGCGATCTGACTCCCGCCCATTGTATCAGCTGCAATTCCTGTTTGATTGCAATTTTTACAGGACAAGCCGTCCACTGTGCAGTCAAACAGAAACTCAACCGAAAGAAACAGAAAAAAATAAGTAAATCTTAAAATAATCAAAAGTACCAATCAGTGTGATTTTATTCAGCTACCTTTTCTTGAAGCTTTTGATAGAAGAAAAAATTTTAGTACTGCTTTAACCACATTGTCCACTATGTCTACAAAGTCTATTCGATTAAGTGAAGAGACTTATCAAATACTAGTTGAGATCGCAGGCAAATTACAAATTGAAAAGAAAAAGCCAGTTTCTATTGAAGATGCAATAAAATACCTTATAAGGCAGAAAGTTAGCGATTTAGGAGGAGCATGGGAAATGACAGATGATGAAGTTTCTCAAATAAAGGATCTCTTAAAAAAGGGTTGGGAAAATTGGAAATTATCTGTTTAGACACTGATATTCTCATTGACTTTTTAAGATGCGAT
>CAYGYC010000037.1:10959-19867 GCA_964353755.1 uncultured archaeon
TCGGAGTAGAGGTAGATTCTTACGAGACAGATGAAATTCATATTGAAAAAATAACCTATTACTCTATTCGAATTATATTATGGCGCCTCAAAAAGTAAAAAGGTAGAGCGAAATACTGAAGCTGTTGATAAATTTGCAAAAAGAATAGAACCGCTTGAATTGACTCATCTGGCCGCAAAAAATTCCGGGAAAATAATGGCTGATTTAGATAAAATTGGGAAATCAATCGAATTCAGGGACGCTTTAATAGCGGGAATTGTATTGGAACACAAAGTTATGATTAATACAAGAAACCAAGAGCATTTTAAAAGGGTAGAGGGAATAGTTTTATATCAACAACCTTAAAATTAGAATCCCAAAAGTTCTAGTTCCATCTATTTACTTATCTAATATTTTAAATACCAGGGTATTCATAATTATTATAGGTGATTGTATGGTTCGATCTCGGGAAAATATTCTCTGGACTATTAAAGTAGATAAAACATTTGATAATACCGTTCAAAAGATCTTAAATCTATTAGGATACAAGAGTAAAGCTGAACTAATACGAGAAGCTATCCGTGAATTTGTGATTCGTCGGAAATTATATTCGCTACTTGGTGGTGAACCCGCTGTACTCGCATCACCAAAAATGCCCCCACATGAAGCATTAGACCAGCTCCATGAATTACTTAAGGATCTTCCAGAAGAGGTTATTGATAAAGAAATGCGCACTGCCCGTGATGAAGTATCCAAAGAATTGCTTGGTGACGATTCCTGATCCCAAACAATCATGCACAACCTAGTAAAAAACGCCAATCAGCAATTTTAGATTGCAATGTTTGGATATATTTACTTGAATCCAATGATCAACGGCTCAGACATAAAATTATAGATGAAGGATTTCCTGTTATTATCACAAGTTATGGTGTAGTGGAAATTCTCCGTGTGTTGAAGCGATTAGCACTGAAGATAAATGTAAATTATACTGAATTAGAAGCACGCTTTTGGGACCTTTGCAATGCGAAAACCATCCGAAAGGAATTCGAATTTCCAATATCTGAATCATTAATTATTGAAGTTCGACATTCGTCTGAATTTCGTATGATCGCAAAGCTTCTTAGGATGGAAGTTAAGGATATGCCCTACTTGGTCGCCGCTTTTCAATTTGGAGCTTTCATTGTAACAAGAGATATAAAATCAATTTTATCACGAAGGGCAGAAATAAAACGCCATTTGAATATTGAAATAAAAAGTCTCGAAGAGTTTTTAGAAGAGTCTTAAAAGTTCCAATTTCATCTCTCAGTTAGTTCTTTTCTTGAAATGTAATTGGTATGCAACCCAGCTACCAAATTTTTGATTTAACTCTAAGTCGGTTTCGGAAGCCCAGCGCTTTTCGGTCTTACGGCGGGGATAATACGGGTCTAATAATAATTGCCTCAAAAATTTGAAGTCTTTTTAAAAAAAAAATGATTTGTAAAAGGGTTTGTATTTGTTATTGTTAATAATAATTATTTTTCTTTGATGAAAGCGAAACAAATTGCCCCAACGCCGATAAGTGATAACCCAATCATTGCTATTACCATAGAGAGATGCCAATTAGACCACATATACACAAATGAAATCGTGTCATCGATAATTTCATTTAAAATTCCATTAAGCTGGACTTGAAAAGCAGCTATTTCCGAACTTAAAAGAAGAAGCCCAAACGATGCACATAGGATTCCTATTATAACAAATACAATTCCAAGAATTCGAATTTTACTCAAACTAATTTTTCCTCCTTTTTTGAAAGTTATTGACAAAACTCCTTCGCAATTGGATGTATGATGGATGTCTATTGGGTTTAAGGTATAAAAATCTTTTGGATGTTTATTGGTATTTTATTGGATTATTGAAGAAAGTGATAAAATGCCAGAACTCCGAATAATAATTAGCGGCAAATTAGAAGAATTAATCGATAAATTAATAGAAGTTAAAGTTTTTGAAAATAAAACTGAAATTGTACGCACTGCATTAGTGGAATACTTCTATAGTCATAATTGGTTTAAAGATCTCATACAATAATCGTAAATATTTTTAATTTTCAATTTAATCGGATGCCCGATTAAATCAGGCACCTTTTCTGGAAGCCTTTAAGGAGGAACAAAAGAAGCAGAAAGAAGGAATTAAATAATGGCTTCGCCAATCAATCAGTTTTTTTCTTGAAAAGTAACTGATAGGCAGCCCATCTGCCAAATTCTTGGTGCAATTCAAAGCCCGCTTCGGTAGCCCAGCGCTTTTCGGTCTTGCGTCGGGGATAATCAGGGTCAAATAAGAGTTCACAGAGGCATACTAGACCATCTGGTTTGAGGATTCTACGGCATTCAGCCAGAACCTTGATAGGATCAGGGATCTCAGGCAAGCAAGCCACTGCAAGTACCCTATCCACACTTTCCGTTGCGAAAGAAAATTTATAAGCATCGTCTATTTGAGCAACTATGTTGGTAATTCCTTCTTCTTCGATTTTTTCTTTCAAACGTGATATTACCTTTTCTGAAATATCAACGGCGTATACTTTTCCGTCAGGCAGAATCCGTTTTGCCACTGCTTTGGTATAGGAACCCTTTCCCGGACCAATTTCCACCACAATCATCCCGGGTTTAAGTTGCATTCGCTCGGCAATAATGTCAGGGTTTTGCAGGAATTTTCTCCGGAGCGGATTGTCAATGAGCTTGGTCATGAAGGAAGGAATTGGAAAATGATACAGATGTCTTAAAATTCGGACCACCACAAAAACGAAAAATACAAGATAAAGCAGGAATCCGATTACAACCCATTCCCAGCTAATTCCCCAAACGCCTAACGATAAAATTATTAATAAGGCGACTATCCCCCAATGCACAATTCCAAATACAAGTAGCGGGTGTCTTATGCTAAAACCTCATTAAAATTAGAGTTATTTGTTTTTGAATATTAAAGATCGACATTTGCGTTCATTTATCATTTTTTTCAGCGATCTCCGACAAAAATAAAAAAAGGTGTTAAAATATTTTAATGCACTTGTTCATTTATGATTGGCTTTTATAGTCTTCTGTAAGTTTTTTGTTCGTTTTTGCTTGTTCGTAATTTGGATCTATTTCTAAAGCTTTATCGAAACTTTCTATGGCTTCATCATATCTTGATAAATTTAAAAGAGCGACTCCTTTACTATTCCATCCAAGAGCGTATTCAGGGTTTAGCTCCAAAGCTTTACTAAAACATACTATTGATTCATCAAATTTTGTCAAATTTAAAAGAGCAACGCCTTTATTATTCCAGGCAGAGAAATTCTTGGGGTCGGTAGTTAATACTTTGTCAAAACAATCTATTGCCTTGTCATATCTTTTTAGATTTATAAGAGCGAGCCCCTTGCCGTACCATATATCGGCATTTTTCGGATCTATATTTAAAGCTTTATCGAAACATTCTAGTGCTTCTTCATACTTAGTTAGGTCTTCGAGAGCAAGCCCCTTGTTGTGCCACGCTCCAGCATACTTGGGGTCTATTTTTAAGGCTTTATCAAAACAGTCAATTGCTTCTTTGGATTTATTCAAAGCTCTGAGAATGAATCCTTTGTTGTTCCATGCAGTAATATTTTTCGGATCTATTTTTAAAGCCTCATCATACGATTTTATTGCTTGCTCATTTTTTCCTGCTTTTTGTAAAGCTAATCCTTCTTTGAACCAATCTTGAGATGTTTTTTTCTTTTCTGGCATTTTCTCATTCCATGTTGAATTTCTTTAATTACTCTATAAATTTTGATTTTAGTTTGTAAATGTGAAATCATCAACTTATATTTAAGAATTTTGTATAGGATCAGTATCAGGGGAATTTTCTTTCATATGATATATTCCTCAAATCTTTCTTTTCTATTTGAAGGGTTGCCTGATCACCGTTTTAAATCGCTCTGGCTTTGTTCTCCGCGGATCGCTCAGATAAATCTCATGGTGTTTCTGTTTATGCCCATCGAACGTGCCCCCTTGGGCCTCAATGAATTTATGAATTTTTATGATGGTGGGATGCTCATCGGCGTATGGACCAATGTACAGGATTTGGGCAGCTTTTCCTTCGTGATATGTTTCAAAGCGCAACTTGGAGAACCCGGGAGGTAAGTCCGACTTTTTCTCTTTTATAAGTTTAATTACTTCTTCAAACATATCCTTAGTTATAAAGTCGGGGAGCATCATCATCATGGTCCATTTCCATTTATCTTTGCGTCCTTCCAGAAAATCAGTCATTTCATCTGCCCACCACAGCCCCTCTGGTGGAGGAACAACGTAGTCTTTGCCCTGCGCTTTACTCATAAATTTTAATTGATAGGAAACAGGATAGAGTGCAGGAAACGTATCCATATATTCCTGGGACTTATTTGGGTCTCCTTGTCCATCAATCATTACGAACTGCATTTCCGGGACTTCAACAAACACCACTTCCGTTGCACTCGGATTGTAAAGATGTTTTAATTTCTTCTTAAAATCTATTTTCACAGGCATCTATCTCACCTTTTATATTTTAAATTACCTTGGTCTTATTAAATTTTGGATCCACAATCAACACACATTTGATCATGAACACAAATGGTCCCTCCACACCTAGAACATTTCCACTTATTTTCTTGTTCTTTCAACCATTCTTTTAAGCCCAATTCTTTTAATCTCTGTAAATTGCCTATTAAATCTATGTTATATTTATTTTTATACATGCGATCAATTTTCCCCCGATTTGTACACGGAAACTTATCACATTCAAAACAGAAATCAATCTCTTGATTCTTCAGTAAGCTACAATAGCTCTTAATAAATACGCAATTCTTATTTCGAATTCTACAGCCAAGACATCCCTGCTTATATCCCCATTTCTCCAGCAAATTTTTGGTTAGCAGTAGATAAGCCCGACACGTCCCGCAATACATCCCACACGGCGCCGCTAAATTCATTTCTTTAAGCTTTTCCTCAGCCATTGCGTATTACCTTTCAAGATCGTGACTTTCACTTTTCCTCTTGATCGCTCATAGAAATAAATTATTTAAGAAAATCTTTGAATAGATACGGCATCATAACCTTATATTTCTCGATGTTTCGGAGATTTTTCTCGTCTAACTTCGCTTTAACATCTTGAAAAAGGCTATCCCAGGTGGGATAGGTATGGGTTTGGATCAGTGGAAGAATGGCGTCTTTAATGTTGTCCACTTGTATCTGTTTGACGACCGTTCCGGAGGGGAACTTATTTTCGGGCAAGGCAAGATAGGTTGCAATTTCTGCAATCACTTCGGGCGGATATTTTTTACCAGGGGCGTTCTCTGCCATTTGGGTATCAATGAGACCGGGATTAATGACAAAAACCTTTATGCGACGTTCTTCTTTTGCCAGACAATCACTAAACAGAAGGATTCCCGCCTTAGAAGCACAATAGGCACTTAATAGTGGCTGCCCTTCGATACCAAATCCCGAGGAGATGCTAATTATGCACCCATACTTCTGCTTTTTCATAATCCGCACGGTTTCCCTGGTACAAATGAACATTCCGCGAAGATTAACGGTCATAACCCGATCGAAATCTTCTGTCTTCATATCAATTATCGGTACTACTAGAGTAACTCCGGCATTGTTAACCAAAATATCGATTTTCCCATAAGTTTCATAAGTAGTTGCAATAAGATGCTGAATTGAACGCTCATCTGTCATGTCTGTGGGAACTGCTAGTGCTTGCCTTCCTAAGCTTTGAATTTCCGCTGCGACACGCTCTATTTCAGAGATCGTGCGAGCAGCAACTACCACATCCGCCCCATATTTGGCAAAATCGAGCGCAATTGCTTTACCAATACCGCGCCCACCACCCGTGATTACTGCAAGTTTTCCTTCTAACGACATTTTTATCCTTCCGAATCTTCTTCTAATTCCTTTTCTTCTGATTCTTCTTCAAACTGAACTTTTGATGGGTCCCAGACGGCTCTCACCAAACATCCTTTCTCTTCTATCGTGATCGTTGGCAGGAGTCCGATGAATGAAAGATAATAATTTAATTCTGGGATGCACATTGTCTTACAAATATATGTCGGTTCCACCGATTTATCTTTCTTTTTCATAATTTTTTTGAACATATCCCTTCGATTACAACTAAGAATACGGACTGCGGCATCATTTTTGGTGATATGCACAATTTCGATTGTTTCGGGGGGTTGATACCATTCGCCTTTCTCGATTAAGGTGTCAATTATCATTTTGAGAAGAATCTTTTTAGCGATTTTTGAGGCTATTTTAGCAAGGGCACGCTTAAATGCGCCAAGTTGTAATTCTAAAATGTATTTCGGGCGAACCTCGGTATAAAACTTCTGGACGGCATCATCCCCATATTCATTCCTTAAAAAATTAACAATAGCAGTCTCAGTCGTGATAATATCTTCCAATGCCTTTTTTAAATGCTTTTTTGCGGTTTTTTCCTCAGCCAATGCGTTTGAACTCCTCTTGGGTTCTATGGATATGAATTACTGGATAAGATTGATAAATTTACCTTTTTTATAATAAAATATATTAAGAAATAAAAAGTAAAGAAAAGAAATAGGAAGAAATAACAAGAGGTTATGAAAAAATGCCCCGAAGAGATATTCCAGGCGTGGAAGAAGGCAATGGTGCTTCTTCAATTCAAAAATTATCGACTTCTATCACAGGATTTATTGGTTTAGCAAAAATAGGGCCCGTAAATGAGCCTAAACTTGTACAAAACTACGAAGCCTTTGTAGAACTATTTGGTGATTTTTGGGAATCGGCACAACTAGCTTATAGCGTTTTAGGTTTCTTCCAAAATGGAGGAGGTAAGTGCTATATTGTGAGAATAAATGAAACCGAAGATGTGAGTGCTATTACCGATTCTGACTTTATTGGTAATAAAGAGGTAAAAACGGGGTTATATGCGATTGATTCTATTGCCGAACTCAATCTCATTGTAATTCCCGATGCTCAGGGCGCACCTGAGGTAATTAAAGCGGGATTAGAATATTGTGCTACCAGGAAAAACTGTTTCTTTATTGCAGATATTCCCCCTGGAATGTATTTAGAGTTGGCTTTGGGTTTTATGACGGAAAACAACTTTTCTTCTAGCCACGGCGCTATTTATTACCCCAATATTTATGTGGAAGATTCTCTGACGGGAGAAAATAAATTGATTTGCCCCTCGGGGCATATGGCAGGTTATTACGCGCGTAATGATTACCAAAGAGGGGTCTGGAAAGCTCCCACAAATATCGGAACGCTTGAGGGCGCTCTTGAAGTAGAGTTTGACTTAACGACCGATGATCAAGAAGATTTAAGGCCAAAAGGCGTGAATTGTATCCGAAAATTTGCTGACAAAGGTATCATTCCCTGGGGTGGGCGCACTTTTTCCCTAGAGTACATCCATATTCGCCGTATGCTCGAATATACTGAACAATGCATCTTTGAAGGAACCAAATGGGTGATTTTTGAACCGAATGATGAGTCCTTATGGATAAAACTAAAAGAAGCCATATTAAATTTCCTTACAGAAATATGGCGCGAAGGCGGGCTTCAAGGGGCGAAAATAGAGCACGCCCTTTTTATTAAATGTGATTCAGAAACGAATACTCCTGAACAAATCGAAGCCGGGAAGGTCAATGTCAAAGTCGGTCTTGCTCTCTTAAAACCTGCTGAATTTTTGACACTGGATATTACACATCATACTGGAGACCGCCCGTCAAATGAATAATTTATATTTTGATTAGTAGAGACCTGCCACGACAAATACTGCGCCTGGGGCTATATGCATTTCATGAAGTTATAAATAAGTTATTAGTACTGCTTTATATTCTTACTATAATGACTCAAAAGATTTCCGTTCCCTCTTATTCAGCATCCATTTTATTTTACCATTGTATCAAAAAATCGGAATGCCGTTTCCATTACGACTTCTCAAAAGTAAATTTTAAATATCTAAAATCAAATCCATCACTAATTACCAATTAATAATGCTAGAAAGGATTAAAATGAAAAAATTAGGCAGAAAAGTGCTGTATACAGTTACTATCCTAGGAATGCTGACAATGCTAACCCTCAGTAGTGGCATATTCGTGAGTTCAACTCCTAAATCTGTGCAAAATCAGGACATTAGTCTTGTAACCATCTCCGCAACGGCAGAGAACAATGTATTACGATGGAATACCACGTGGGGTGGCACTAAAATCGAATGGGGCAATGGTATAGCGGTGGATGCCAACGGCTACCTCTACTGTGTCGGGAAGGCGTCCAGTTTTGGGGCGGGCCTTGATGATTTCGCGCTGGTCAAGTTTGCCCCGAATGGCACGAAACTCTGGAACACCACGTGGGGTGGCGCTAATTACGATATTGGCTGTAGAGTGGCGGTGGATGCCTACGGCTCCATCTATTGTGTTGGGGCTACTAAAAGTTTTGGGGCAGGTAATGGTGATTTAGCGCTGGTCAAGTTTGCCCCGAATGGCACGAAACTCTGGAACACCACGTGGGGCTGCACTAGTTTCGATGCTGGCGGTTATGTGGCGGTGGATGCCAACGGCTCCATCTGCTGTCTCGGGTATACATTCAATTTAGGGAAGAATAACTATAATTTCGCGCTGGTCAAGTTTGCCCCGAATGGAATGAAACTCTGGAACACGACGTGGGGTGGTACTGGTCATGAAGAAGGGCGGGGCTTGGTGTTGGATGCCAATGGCTCCCTCTATTGCGGCGGGTATACTTCCAGTTCTGGGGCGGGTAACTTTGATTTTGCGCTGGTCAAGTTTAACTCGACTGGAACGAAACTCTGGAACACCACGTGGGGCGGCGCTGGCGCCGATTATTGCGAGGATATAGCGATAGATACCAACGGCTTCCTCTATTGTGGCGGGTATACAAATAGTTTTGGGGCGGGCAACTTTGATTTT
>CAYGYC010000038.1:0-19809 GCA_964353755.1 uncultured archaeon
CTATGTTGCCCTATATTTTACAATTTGCCATGAACAACCCCGATCATACGGAAACCATGAACATCGTAGCAAATGTCGCCAAAATGCAAGGAATCGCTGATTGGGCAGACGATGATACAACTGCGTCAGCAAAAGTGGTGGACGACCTAAAGAACCTAATGAAGGAAACCAATTTTCCAACAACCTTAAGTGATATGGGAATATCTTCGGAAGAATTAGATGCTAAAATGGAAAGTCTTGTCTCAAAAATCATTGAATCCATTTCAGTGAGTCAATCCCCGCGCGCAGCGAATTTAGAGCAATATAAGAAAATTTTGTTGTATGCCCATCAAGGAAAAGACATTGATTTTTGAGGTCGTTGGATGAAAATCGATTACGCTCATCCCTTGACGCTAACTGGAATGAGCGGATTTTTGACATCGGCCCTAAATTACATTAAAAATACTAAAACGGTAAGAAAAGGACTCGAAAAGCACAATTTAAACATTAAAGTGGCGTTAATCGCCCCGGATCTTCCAAATGGAGCTCTATTAGTCTTTAAGGATAAGAAAGTAGATGTAGAACCCTTAGGACCAGAAGATTGGGAAAATCCCAGTAAATGGGATGTTAAAATAACGGGTGAAGCCAAAGTTTTTTTCGATTACTTTATGGGAAGACTGGGAACTGTCCGCCCCGTCTTATTCAGAAAATTAGTAACCGTTCCTTATCCATTCGGGGCATTTAAACTATTGAAGATTCTATGGTTCATCAAAATGTCCATCAAGTTCTATTCCAGTAACACGAGTCAATCCGAAGCCATGTTCTACAAGTTTTATAACTATGGCACCAAAGAAAGAATCGAAGCGGTAAAACCAATCGAGAATAAAGGGTATTTTGGGAAAATTCTGTGGGTTGATTTAACTACCGGAGAAATCAAAGAAGAAACCCCACCCGCTGAAATATATCAGAAGTATCTCGGGGGTTATGGACTTGGGGTTTATTATATTTATAATAGAATAACACCCAAATGCGATCCCTTAGGGCCCGAGAACATTCTAGGATTTTGCCCTGGATTTTTAACGGGAACTATGGCTCCTTTCACAGGTCGCTACATGGTCTGCGGGAAGAGTCCCTTAACGGGTGGCTGGAATGATTCGAATTCTGGTGGAAAATTTGGGCCTGCTATTAAAAAAGCCGGGTATGATGCGATTTTCGTCACGGGGACTGCTAATAAACCCGTCTATTTATATATTGATGACGAAAAACGGGAATTACTAGATGCGTCTGATCTGTGGGGGAAAAGCACGCAAGAAACCCAAGATCTCCTTCAAGAAAAACATGGAAAATGTGATGTTGCCTCCATTGGGCTAGGTGGAGAAAACAAGTCCTTGATTGCCGGTATAGTTAATGACAGTTCACGCGTCGCTGCACGAGGTGGGCTTGGTGCGGTGATGGGTTCTAAAAAGCTCAAAGCCATTTGCATAATTGGGAATAAAAAGATTGATGTAGCAGATAAAACCTTGATGCTGGATCTCGCCAAATCATATAATAAGCAAATTACTGGCTACAAAAATAATTTAATTATGTCTTATGTAGTGGGCATGGCTCCTGGTTTTGGTGGTCTACTGAAATTGTTTAAAATCCACTATTCCAGTTTTAAATGGGTGAAATTATATTCCCAATTTCTTGCTCAAGTTGGCACGCCTTTCTTCTACTCCATTTTAACCACTATTGGGGATGCGCCAATTAAGAATTATTTAGGAGCCGCAGGAAAAGACTTCAGAAAAAAGCGATATAAAAAACTCGATGGAAAGCAGTTGCGGAAGAATTATTCCGGATCCGTGGGATGTTTTGCGTGTCCCGTTCGGTGTGGGGCTTCACTCACCATTCCCGAGTTAAATCTCAAGAATATTGATCGCCCCGAATATGAAACTCTTGCTGCCTTTAGTGGCTTGATCCTGAATGATGATCTGGAAGCGATTATCCACATTAATAACTATTTAAATCGCCAAGGAATCGACACGATCTCGTGTGGTGGAGTCATAGCCTATACGTTAGAATGTGTAGAGAACGGCTTGCTGAAAAAAGAAGATTTCAAATGTCGAGACTATCCCGATGGCTTTTTACCGCAATGGAATGAATCGAAGTATCTTTTAACCCTCTGTAAAATGATGTCCAATCGAGAAGGGATTGGCGACACCCTTGCCGATGGAGTTAAAAAAGCAGCTGAGAAGATTCCCGGCTCAACAAAATTCGCAATTCATGCCGGCGGACAAGAATTACCTATGCATGATGGACGTCTCACAAAAGGTTTGCTGCTAACTTATGCCACCGATCCCAGTCCTGGGCGACATACTGCTGGTGGGATTGATTACTTCTTGGTGGGTGCCGGAAGTAAATTTCTGAAAGGATTTGAATTAAAAAATAGTAAAAAATCACAGCAGAAAGGAAAAATTCAAGCCGAAGCAGTGAAATTTACACAAAGCTTCAACTCCCTAGGGTTCTGTTTGTTTTCAGAATGGGTAGGCACTTATCCCGTATTAGAAATGATGAAAGCATTTGCAGGATGGAATCTCTCTGTCGCTGATTTCTTAAAAATCGGCTGGCGGATACAAACTTTGAGACAGATGTTTAATGCGCGAGATGGAGAAATCAAACACGACATCTCAGAGAGAGCTATTGGCGATCCTCCACTGAAGAAAGGTCCCTTAAAAGGAAAGAAGATCGATGTTGAAGAAATGGCTAAATATTATTATGAATCCATAGGCTTTACAGAAGCCGGCGTTCCCACAGAAGCTATCTTAAAGCAATTAAACCTCGATTTTTGTATCAAAGATCTCCCTCACTGCTCTGGTCGGCCCAAACCCATTATTAATCAATCAATTAAACACTAACTCGTGTTTCTAAAACAATATTTTTTTTAATTCAATTTATAAGAAGCTAGTGATGAAATTAATGATGATCTTGGAGAGTAGATTTCTGTGAAATTCTTTATTACCGGCGTAAATGGGTTTATCGGAAGCAATTTAGCGAAGAAATTGATTGAAAGGAATCATCAAGTTAGAGGATTGATTTTCAAAGGGACTGATGAATCCAATCTTGATGAATTAGGTGATAAAATAGAAAAGGTCTATGGCGACATTACTGATTTTGATTCAATAAGACCACATCTTAATGGAATTGATGTAGTAATACATTTAGCTGGACTTGTTACTGATTGGGGATCAGAAAACCTCTTTGTAAAAGTAAATGTTGAAGGCTCAAAGAAAGTGTTGGATGCTGCCGTAGAAGCAGGTGTAAAAAGAATGCTATTTATGTCCTCTTTGACCGTCCATGGATTTAAGGGATTTCAGAATGCCAATGAAGAGACCTCTTATGCTCCTTACAATGCGTATGCGCGATCAAAATTAGCCGTTGAAAATTTATTAAATGAGTATTATCAACAGAACAAAATAGAAACGGTCATAATTAGACCGGGTTTTACCATTTTTGGTTCCAATGATCGCCTCTTCAGTTTCGAGGCCTATAAACGGATTGATAATGGGAAATCCTTTCCCACGGTCAACAAAGGCAAATCGCTCATGTGTTACAGCTATGTCGAAAATTTAGTGGAGGGATTAATTTTAGCCGCGACCCATCCGAAAGCCGCAGGTCAAACGTATATTATTTCAGATGGGCCCATCATCCCCTTTAAAGAATTCCTAGGAACAATGTTTGAGGTTTCTGGGCACAAAGTGAAGCTCTCGAGTTTCCCCTCCTGGCTGGCTTACCCCATTGCAGGGTTACTAGAGGCAATATATAAGTTCTTTAGACGCAAAAATGGCCCACTCATCACCCTGTACCGCGTGAAAGTCTCTTCAATCGATCTCGGGTTTAAAAATGAGAAAGCCATGCAGGAATTAGGTTATAAACCTGCGGTAGATAGGGTAGAAGGGTTTAGACGAACTTATGAGTGGTATAAAGAGGAAATGGGAAAGTTACCTCTAAAAACAAAATCATAATTTATATATCTTGCAAAATAATTGAGACCAGGCTTATAAAGAGCGGATAAGATACACTTTTATTAATTGGATTATAATCACCGATTTGAAACAGTATATGATCTTCAGTAACTGGCACGACACATCCCATACATTCTGCATCAATATGTCCAAAAAGACAGACACTCTTTGGTAAATCTACTGGCTGCACTTTATTATATGCTAAATACCTTAATTTTTGAAGATACTTTTGAATAGTCGGATCAGCATTTAATCTCTCTAGTAATTTATCAGGACCTAATTCTTCTTTACTCCCTTCTGCGGTTAATATCTTGGAACCAATATCCTTTCTTAGAAACGCTAAAAGAAGTGCAATTGCAAATTTGCCGCGCAGATAATCATCGATATAAAATGTTTCTTCAAATAAATTTGAATCTATTTTAATACTCGGAGTGACTAGAATATGTTTCATTTTGTTTAAAAGCGTTCGCCCTATAAAAATAGGCTCCACAACTTTGTTAATAATGGTATTAAAAGTTCCCTCTATTGTTGTGCCCGTGGGAATAGGTTCTGGAATGGTTTCAAAATAAAATGGGAATCTGAAGCCCCTATGTTGAAACTGAATTTGGACCAGGTGGTCCGATACAATTTTTCTGGACTCAAATTCCCGCGTTATTTGGGTCAGCTCAAAATTATTACTCGCACTAGTGCGTTTCTTGTTATATATCTCTTCAAGATCCTGAAGATCTGGTACCTTGACTGTGATCGAATCCGCCATGATATTGGGGGGGTCCAATTTTTGAATCAGTTTGATGTAATTCATCTGCTGTTTATTCGGAGTCCCAATGATAAATTTCATTTATCTCACGGATTTTTTTATTAAACGGATCGATGTATTAAAAATTACGAACTATCTATTTATTTAACAGATTCAATATATAAATTCTAGAATCACCATCTGGGAGCGTTTGAAACGATGAACTTCGAGGCGAATTACCTAATCAAGACCCAAGAGAAATTAGCATTACATATTATCAAGGACGTTAAAAATTATTTGAAGACAGACCATCTATCCTACACTATTTTAGGATTAAATCCTACAGATAGCATAAACGAATTGGAAGAATCCAAACTAGGAAAAGATAAAAAAGAAATCAAGGCAATCGATAGTAGAATCGCGAATATGCGCTTCTTTGCCAATAACACCGTAAAACTTATCTTTAATCTTGATAATAAACTTAGACAACTTGCCGTCATCGCCACGATTCAATCCACGCAAAGTTATTATACCATTTATTATGTATGGACTGGATTATTGGAATTTTCTATTTCCAATCAGCTAATTTTTGGACGAGCAGATAAAAAACCCAGTCATAAATCGGGAAAATATTTTTTTGCGCCGACAGAATTTCGATTGCCGGATGATTTAATCAAAAAGATAGATCAAGACACGCTAGAAGACAAATTTGAACATAAGATATTATTATTGGCTTCTGCTAATCCCCTAATAGATTTACTTGAGAGTATGCGGCACTCCCGCGAAGCGTTTGATCAAATGAAAACCATGCTACAACTAGTTAATTCGAAGCAGGAAACTGAGATTCAGATGATTGATAAGTTAAACATAAATAAACAATTGGTTAATGACATGAAATCTGTCGGTCATTTTGGCGCTACGGAATTTTTGCTTTTTAAGCATGTTAGCGAAGTTGATGTATCCACTATTTGTCTACCTCTACCATTAGTGACCCTAATTCAGATAGCCGATTATGAATCTACGCATAAACGTGTTCTAAAAGCGTTCTTTTCGTTGTCTGATGCATTACAAGAATTCGAAGTTAAACGCTTTGAAAGGAGATGGACCCCTGCAGGTTCGAGGATTAAAGAACCTACAGAAGAACAAAAAGTAGCCATTCCCTCCTCCTTAAATCAATCGGATGTTATCACACCAGAGGTTAACCAACCTGTTTCTTCCCAAGACCTCCTCGAAGAAGAAGGAGAAACCAGTGAATTCCCTAGCACAGTGAAAGATCGGAGTGAAGCCGAGATTCAGGCAATAATAGCGGGATTGAATGATGCTGATCCTGAAACGCGTTTACAAAAGGTTGAATTATTGGGGAAAATAGGGAACAAAATGGCAGTCAAGCCCCTCGTAAATATCTTATTGAATGATCCATCCAGTAATATACGTGCCAAAGCTGCAGTTGCCTTAGGATTAATCGGGGATAAAATCATAGTTCCTGTATTAAGGCGCGTCATGACCGAAGATCCTGATCCCACTGTTCGCGAGAACGCCGTTGATGCGTTAAATTTTATCGAAGGTCTAGATAATTTGTGATCTTTGGCACTAAACTTATAATCGAATGCATTTTTAGTTAAAAATAATACTTTTATGAAATTTGCGAGCTGGATGAAATGAATAATTTGAAGCCCTATTTAACAAGAAAGCGAATATTTGTTCTGCTCTCCGTCATTGTTTTGACAATTATTTACTATTTCATCGCCTTATATCGCGTCCGTCTCCCACCTGACGGAGATTTCCCTGAGGGAAGAAACAGCATCGTTTTTTTTCAGTGGGTATTTGGGGCGTTCTTCGAGGGAGATCCCTGGATCGATTTCTGGCAGTATATCTGGCAGTTTTTCATGGCCTTTCTTTTATTCTTAATCGTGCCCATGCTTCTCATCAAATATTATCTTAAAGAAAAGCAGCACGATTACGGTTTTCAATGGGGCAATAAAAAATTTAATTTGATCTGGACCATAATTGGATTTGCCCTTCTCCCGGCATTTTTCTTTCTCTCGAATGATCCGGCACTGATTCGCGAATATCCGCTAACCAAATTAATCGTTGGCAACCTCGGACTTATTATTACATTCAATCTGGTGTATTTCATTTATTATATCGGTTTCGAATTCATTTTTCGGGCATATTTACAATTCGGATTAAAACAGGAGGATACTGGTAAGAAAGGGATCATAATTATACTAATTATTCAAACCATTATTACAATTCTCTTTCACATTGGAAAGCCAATGACCGAGATTGCCGCCGCCGCTGCTGTGGGACCTTTATTCGGTTATTTTACCATTCGCGGCAAATCTTTCATCTGGCCGGTCCTCATCTTTCACTATGCTATAGGGATTGTAACCAATATGGCTGCTTTATACTGGGCGTAAGATTTCATCGTTAATCAATTTAAAACCAAATAATTTTCTCATTATTAAATAAAATAATCCGTATTCCCATTTTCCGCAGTTTCCCTTTCCTTTTCTTCCCCTTCCTTTTCTTTTTTAGAACTGAGACGGGTAACTAAATTCACATCTGAAAACCATTCCGGATTTTGGATAAGACGGGAAATAAACGCACTAAAAATATTTCTATCCAAAGAGATAGCCTGGATTAACGATTCAGGCCACAAAGCGAAGACATGTAAATCGCCCTCTTGGAGTTGCCCGAACATCACTCCGAATTTTAATTTCTTATCCGCACTTGTGGCGAGAATGATAAAGATTAGTTTGTTTGTTAAATCATCGCCTTTCGAAGAAATTATAGACTTAATAATCTGTAAAAAACGATAATGCTTGAGGCTCTTCATATTGTTAGACAGATCTTCTAAAAATTCTTTCCTCAAGATTATTTTTTCCTCAAAAGTTTCTTGCACATCGTAAAAGGTAACTGTCCAATCGGCTTCCTCTTTACCTTTCATGATCACCTCCCAGGTGACGGAAAGTTTTAATGATTTCCTAATGGTTGGTGGTTCGGCGGATGGATTGATCGATATAAACGCTTCTTTCAATAATTCAATGATTCCATCAGCAAAATTCTCGTACATGTCTTTCCAATATTGTTCTGCTTTTAGTACCTCTTTTGTAGCAAGATATTTTACAAACTCAAGAATAGGCGGTAAAGGACACTTAGGCTCTTTTGCACTTAATTCAATACTCTTCGCTACCAGAGCTTGTGCCTCTTCGAATTTTTCTAATCGAATCCAACAGAGTGCTTCATAGGACGTAATAAGAGCCTTTTCATATGGATCCTCCATTCTTGCTGCTTCTTGGTGGAACGCTTCACCAGCTTTCTCTAGCATCAATTTAAACTGTTCCATCTGATTATTATTTTTGTAACATTGTCCCGCTTTCGTGTACGATATACCCTTTTTCACTAAATTGGTTTCGTGTTCAGATTCCGTTGCTAAATTATCGCAAGCTTCATTCGCCATACATTCCCCCATAATTTCTGTTCTTTAAAAAGATTCTCTTAATGTAGAAAAGATAAGTTATAACTTAATTAATTGAATTTTCCAATCGGTTAATAATATCATTTTGGATAGGCGGCCCTAGGTCAATAAAAATCGCATTATAACCGCCGACCTTGACAACTAGGTCCGGATAATTCTCAGGATGTTTTTGAGCATCTTTCAATGTTTCAGTGGATACGACATTGGGCTGGAGCTGCATTCCGCCTAAATCAAAATAGGTCTTAAATAGTAGATAATATTTTTCCAAATTCTCCTCGTTTTGAATATTTTGGGGATGGAATCGCACATTGACTGCGACGCCATTCGTGGCAAGCTCGTAATTCAATTTCGCAATGGAGTTCAATGTTGCGGTAATGCCATTTTTTTGCACCTTATTGACGGGGGATAGACTATTTGATATCGGCTCAAGGGCTTTCCTACCATCCGCAGTGGGTCTGGTTAAGAACCCTTCTAAGACATGGATTCCCATCGAATAAGCCCCGGGATTAAATCGCCCGCCGCGAATAGGTTTATGTTTGATGACCTCTTTACAAAATAATTCCCATAGAGTATTCGCAAAGGTATCAATCTCCTCCTGATCATTCCCCCATTTTTCGTATCTATTCATTAATTTCTGACGAAGTATCTCCTGCCCTTCAAAATTTGAATTTAGGATCTGAATAAAATCTGGTAATGAGAGTAACTTTTCATTATAAACCACTTTTTTTATATTATAGAGAGAATCAACCAAGGTTGCAAATCCGTATGCAGTAATGGAGGAGAAATTATATTTTGCGCCTCCTTGTGTATAATCTTTTCCAGTCTTGATGCAATTATCGAGAGTGGCAGAAACGAATGGCTGCTGGCACCGTTTCATTGCTTCCTCATCCCAAATCGCCGCAATCTTCACGGCTTGCTCTATATTGTATTGTAATTGTCGAGTAAAAGCATCAAACAATTTATCAAATTCTGTAAAAGTAGAAGGATCTCCCGTTTCTAATCCGTCAATTTGTTTTGAAAAATTGCTGTACCCATTATTCAAGGTCAGTTCTAATACGCCTGGTAAATTCATAAACATATGCCCCGTCGCGGCAAATGTATTCCCTTGCGAGGTAGGTTCAACACACCCAATTATCACATAATTTCTGGCATCCTCCAGTGAATACCCCGCTTTGACCATGGACGGCACGATAACTTCATCATTGTAGAATGCAATGCCTGACGTGACCTGTAGAACCTTCAAAGCTTCCAAGAAAAACTCTTTCGGCGTAGTTTTATGAATTCTAATCGATAGATCCGTGGTAAAAGCTTTCAAATTTTTGTACGCTTCCAAGAATAGATAAGAAAGATCGTTAGTCACATCAGTTCCAGTTTTATTGATTCCTCCAATCGTAATGGTCTGTGTATTTAAGCCGAGGGCATTCGTAGCCATGGTATATTCGGTTTGTACGAGCCTGCAGTTCCAGGTTAATTTCAAGTTCAATTCCTCAATTAATTCCAATGCGTTTTCACGGGTAATTTTATGCGCTTTCAGATCTTTCTCATAATATGGCCACAAAATTTGGTCCAGCCGCCCTAGGGCGAGAACACTGCGATAATAGATAATGTTGGCAATATTTTGCGTGAACCAGATGCATTGAACCGCTTCAAAAAGTGTACTCGGGGGGCTATCAGCTATCCTTTTGAGGGTGCCACTTATTTCTTCCAGCTCCTTTTTTCGCGTTTCATTCTCTTCTAGTAATGCCATCTCCTGGGCCAAAGTTGCATATCGCAATGCAAAATCAATGGCTGCCTTATAATAGATTTTAACGGCTTCATAAAAATCATTTTTTTCCTTAGCGGCTTGATCACTCTTATTCAAACGCTTCTGAAATGATTCGACCTCTTGAATGATCCCCTTGTATCCTAATTTCAATAATTTTTCATAACCAAAACATAAATGCCCTTCGTTAGTTCCCGTCATAATAGCAATATTCGGTGTATAAGCATCCTGCCTAATCGGCCGCTTGATCACCTTTTCATCAACCATTCGCTGGAATATGATATTATCATATAATGCCTTTCGCTTCCAAAAGGGTATTAATTTATCTAGCTCTTCAACATCCTCGTCGTTGATTTGGAACGGTTGCACTTTTCTAGTCCTTAGCGTCTTTATTTCTCGCTTTTTCGTAAAATCTCGATAAGAATATAAATCTAAAACAATTTTATCCCCTAAATTTTTGCTGGTCTCATTCCCAACAAGTAATTCCTCCTCTCTAATAAAAATGGTCTTATTTTTCAACGTATGGGCGAGTGCCTTGGCTCTTATCAGGATTTCAGGTTCCGCCTGGCACTCTTGATAGATTTCTGTATAAAATTTTGCCCGCTCAATACATAATTCGTAAGGGCTTGTCAAAAGATTATCCTTTAATTTACTCGTTCTTTTTAAATTACTCTCAGCGCTCAAGAAAACCACTATCAAAAATTTGTTGTAACTACCATATTTCGAATAGTAAGTTAATATTAATATTTCACTTTTGGGTAAGTCTTAAGGCATTTATGGAAAGATTCTCTTAACACAGAAATTTATCAGAAAATTCTACAGCATTGAATGAGCTCCTTACTAAAGGAGCAGCAGATACGGAGAGAAAGCCGAGCTGTTTTCCGAACTCCTCAAATCGCTTGAACTCTTCTGGGGTATAATATCCTTTGACGGGCAAATGCCTCTCTGAAGGGCTAAGATATTGCCCAATTGTCAAAACATCACATTTTACATTTTTCAAATCCTGCATTAGTGCCAAAATCTCGGATTCTGCCTCTCCCACCCCTATCATAAAGCCTGATTTCGTATAAATCGAGGTTTTCTGTTTTTTAATGTATTGTAACAGTCCCAGAGAGCGGGTATAACTCGCTTGTGGTCGCACTTGTGGGTAAAGCCGGGAAACTGTTTCCATATTATGATTGATAATATCGGGTTTTTCTAGAATAAGTTGGTTAAGAAGATTCTTATCCCCCTGAAAATCCGGGATTAAAACTTCAATGATAGTTTTTGAACGGATTTTTCTAATTTCACGAAGGGTATTGATGAATTGGTTTACTCCTTGATCAGCTAAGTCATCTCGAGTGACCGAGGTAATAACCGCATGCCGTAAATTTAGTTTATCCACTAATTTTGCTACCTCTTTTGGTTCATCTGGGTCGAGAGGCGAAGATTTTCCATGTTTTATTCCACAAAAAGCGCACGTTCGTGTGCAGGTATCCCCCAAAATAAGGAATGTAGCAGTTCTTTTCTGAAAACATGTCCCAATATTAGGACATGAAGCCTCATAGCATACTACATGGAGATTATTTCTCTTGATTTCACCAATTAAATCTTGAAAGCTTGTTACATCAACAGTCGTAGTGATCCACGGGGGCTTTTTTAATTTCATTCTCTCCAAAATCCTAATCTTATTCGCACTCAACCTTCCCAAATAAGTAAAAAAGATTTCTTAAATGTTTGGAATTAGACCCGCTTATAAAAAAAAGAAAACGATTTGGATTTTAGTGGTATTGGATCATGCGGTACTAAGGTCTATTAGCGTCTTCTTTCGTTTGAACCCAATGATGATTGAAGCTACGATGGAGAGCCCTAGAACATCGAGTAATAGATCTGCCCAGCCAATTCCTTGACCCGTTGATATGATAAGAGAAGGAACTTTTACTGCAGGATCGAAGGTTAAGCCGGAACTTTCATTATACTTGAACCCTTCGAAGCAGACATAAATGGTAGAACTGTTCATCCCCTTATAAACGCCACTATTTTCGATAAAGATGCGGGTCGTATTGCATTCCGTTACGCTATTGAGTTTAAAGTGGGTGGTCAGAAAGAGTCGGCTGTACTCCGTCCCTGCGTAGGAAAAGATAGCCGTATCATTGGTGGCATTGGTTTCGAATGTATGCAACTCGATAGTTTCGTCTGATTCCATGAAATAAATGTTAGCCTGAAATCCATCATCCGCGACTAGGGTGTAATCCTCACCTGTTTGCAGGGGTGAAAAGGGTGGAACAGATGCCGTTGGAAAATCCTTGTGTGCGCTCCAGTTTACGTCAACACCGTATTTATAAACAGTGGAGGTGACATTATGGATGACGTGGAATTTGAGTTCGACGGGCACATAAACGATTGACCCCAGTACGCCCATTGTCCCATTGATTGCGACACTAAAATCGGCGATACTTTCCTTTAAGGTTTGGTTATTATGGGAATAGTCACGCGTTGACAAAGTGATATGGCCAATCTTGGTGCTTGCATTTAAATAACTAATGCCCGCACAAATATTATCCATTATAAGAGCCCAACCATTTGTTGCTGTTGAATTAATGAATGTTATTTCGGCTGCCGTTCCATTTACAATGTAGAATCCGCGAAAAGTAATGCCAGTAGCAATTTTAATTGACTCATTGAAATAGGATTGAGTTCCGAAATTACTGGCGATATTCCTTAATTTATTCCAATCCAAGACCTGGTCATTTTCGAAATCCAAGCCTCCGCTTTCGAAGGTGCAAATGATACCCAAACTCACTAGGCATTGGGTGCCGTCTTTGTAACTTAGTGTCATTCGCTGGGTTAGACGTTCAGGGTACATACCGGACCACGGTTCATACACTTCGGTGTAGGTAATATCGACTTCCGGCGTCGAGCTATTGTCGTCGGTACGCCAATCCGCGTTTGATATCGCAGTTGCTATAGATCCACTGGGAAGAGAAGACTCTTTCATGCCAGGCGCCGCTACCATCAACCCACCGGTCATCATCGCTACAAGGAAAAGCATGACAACGAGTGTAATAACAAATCTTTTTTTCACATCATTACCTTCAACTTTTATTTTAGAGGACTGAAAGAAGGTATAGTTATTTAAAATTAACTAATTCCAAATACTCCAAGAAAAATTGGTGAATTAAGCGGGTTTTATATATAATTGCCAGGCGCATTCATTGATAATTTCGGAGAGCGTCGGATGTTGATTGAAATTCAAAGCCAGGTCTAAGAGGTTTCTGCCTATAGCGAAGGCGCATTGGGCTATGAGTTCTGTGGCACCAGGACCTATGATATGTATCCCGTAAATGCGGTTAGTCGAGGCATCGGCAATTATTTTGATGAGTCCCTCCGGTTCACCCATAATTCGCGCCATGGCGTTATAACCAAAGGATCGCTTTTCCATTTTGATGGTTAAGGCACTATTTTTGGCTTGTTGTTCCGTTAATCCCACCGATGCAAGTTCAGGAATGGTGAAAATACTGCGCGGCACGGCATTATAATTTGCTTTCAATTTCTTTTGAAAAAGATTTTCTGCGACTATTGTGCCTTCATACATCGCCGTATGGGAAAGCCCAAATTGATTTTGTATATCGCCCACCGCAAAAATTCCCGAAATGTTGGTTTCTAGGTAGTCATCGGTCACTAGTCGTCCTTTTTGAGTGGTGAGCGTGAGGGCATCTGCTACCAGATTTTCGAGGTTAGGAATTTTTTCTCGTAAATTAACAATGAGATCAGCTTGCAATTTCTTGGTTTCGCTTCCCTGTTGAATGGTTATTTCTTTTTGGTCCCCTTTGGCTTTAATATCTACAATCTTTGCCCCCGAGATAATTTCTATATCTTTCATTTCGAACATTTCAAGGAGTAAATTAATCAGATCTTGATCAAAGTTATGCAATCGGTCAAGCGTTTCGCCAATTATTGTTACCTCTACTCCCATTTCACTATAAATCATGGCATATTCCAAGCTCGATTCATTAATACCCACCAATATCATATTTTTAGGCAATTGTTTAATATTGAGCAATTCCTCATTGGATAGGTACAAATTTTTGCTAAACGGGAGGTCTTCAAATTTTAAACCCGTTGCTAAAATAATTCTTTTACTTTTCAATAGTTTTATTGGATTCGACTGTATTTCTACTAGTCGAGGCCCTTTTACTATGGCATTACCTTTTATAATTTGAACTCCCGCCTGATCCAGATTGCGTTCAATGCCTTCAGAAAGCATCTTTACAGTTTCATTTTTTCGCTTAATTAATTTCTCATAATTGACTTCTATATTGCCAAATTGAAGCCCTAAATCTCGTTCTTGCACATTCCGAAACGTATTTAATAATTGAATGGTTTTTGTCATTACCTTGGTGGGAATACATCCTTGATTTACGCATATGCCTCCAATTTTATCCTTTTCTACAATAATAACCTTTAACCCTAGTTGCGCAGCTCTCGTTGCTGCGGTATACCCACCGGGTCCTCCTCCAATGATTATCACATCTGCCGCCAATTCCCGCTCGGAATATTCCTCCACTGTAATTTTCTTTTTTATCTCTACCGGGCTTGTTTGCTCTAATAGTTTGTAATTTTCAATAATTTCTTTAATCCGCCCTAAAAATTGGGCCCCCACATGCCCATCTATGATCCGATGGTCAAACGTGAAACTCAATTGCATGGTGGGAACTACTTTGGGTTCCTTATTCTTAATCACCCATTTGTCCAGAATCTGGCCCACCCCTAAGATTCCTGATTCGGGCGGATTTAAGATGGGTGTGAAGATATCCACCCCAAACATACCTAAATTAGTTATGGTAAAGGTGCCCTTGCTTAAATCATCTAATGAGAGTTTTCCACTCCGGGTCTTCGAAATCAGTTCTTTGGATATCTTAGAAATTTCCTTCAGCGGTTTTTTATTTGCCCCATGAACCACTGGTACAATTAACCCGAAATCTGACGCAACAGCTACTCCAATATTAATTTCATCCAAAAGTTTTATCTTGTCTTCTTCAATGATAGAATTAACCGTTGGGAATTCTTCCAGCGCTCTGGCGACTATCTTAACGAGGATCTCCGTGAAAGATACTCGAATATTCTCTTCTTTTTCAATTACGGGTAAAATATAATTACGAAATCTCTCTAATTCTGAAACATCCGTTTCCATAGTAATAGTTAATTGCGCTGCTGTTTGGAGGCTACTAAACATTCTGTCGGCTATAACCTTTCTGATTCCCTCTATAGATCGTATTTCTTTAATTTTAACTCCTTGCTTGCTTAGATTAGTCGGGTGTTCCAGATATGTAATGACGTCCTTCTCGACGATTCGCCCTCCAGGACCTGTCCCCAGAATGTATCTCAAATCAACATTCTTTTCCTGCGCTAATTTTTTAGCTCGCGGCGATGCAAATAATCGTTCCCCTGGCTTTAAAGGCGCAGACGGAGCCATGGGCATCGTTACCATAGGACTGGCTTCCAAGGGCGCTTCTTCTTTCATTATTGCTTCTAAATCGATAACCTCATTCGCTTCTGCTAGGATAGCAATTGTACGCCCAATCGGCACTATCTTTTTATCGGGAGCCACTATCTTTCGAAGGATCCCTGACCCTGAAGCTTCTAATTTTAAGGTAACCTTATCCGTCTCGATCTCTACTATTTCCTCTCCTTTTTTTATTAGGTCTCCTTCCTTTTTTAGCCACCTGATAATTCTCCCCTTCTCCATAGTCATGCCGAGTTTAGGCATTATCATCCGGGTAATCGTCATTTTTTCACATCTTGAGGCGAATTATTTCCAATATTCCGAAAAAAGTGCATTAGACTTCCTCACGTAAGGAAATAAATGTTGTTTTAATTTTTTCATTGATATGAACATTATTATGCTTTCTTGACCTTTTTTTTGGCAGGCTTCTTTTTTTCGGGTACTTTCTTTTCATCCTCCTTCTTTTCGCTTATCGGTGCTTTCTCTTCTCTCTTACTAGCAATTTTTGATTCCTCTACTTGTTTAAATAAATCTGCTACCTTTTCTTCTAATTTCTTTCTTTGTGCTAAGGATGTTTCTAATTCCTTGGATAATTCTGTCATTTTCTGTTCCATCGTATTTTTATTTATTAACCCCGCCTCTAAATTTTTGGATAACTCTGCTACCTTTCCTTCCAAGGTACTTTTTTGTGTTGAAGATTCCTGCTCCCACCGGTTGATTTCATTCTGGAGTTTCTCTAAAAAGTCTAATTGTGCTTGATGAAATTCTGAAAACAAATTGTTTATTTCGGTGGAGATCTCTTGAGAATTTTGCGGTAGGGTCTCAGATAGCTTATTGATTTCAAGAATAATTTCCTCCTTTGGACTTAGAGTTTTTTTATTCGTAATCTCCGCATAATTTTGTTTAATTTCCGATAAAAAATCCTGAATTTTACCCAGTTGTTGTTGCAAGCCCTCCCCCACTTTTTGTAAGCCTTCAATATACCCCCAAAAATTCGGTATTCCTTGCTCTAATTTACTAAGTAAATGTGATTCCACCTTCAGATGTATATCATCAATAACGTCATTGTAAATGTCCACTCCCCAAAAATTTGATTGTTTATAATCTTGAAAAAACATATTTGTAATGGTTTTTAGAGTTTCTCTCAAGACGCTAATTTTTTCCTGTTCTCTAATAATACTATTAGTCAAATTATTTAAATTTATGAGTTTTCCAATAATTTGATCTCTCAAATTCTCATAGTTACCATCAAAATCCGAAACGAGTTCATTCCCTTTTATTATAGTGTCTTTAGCACTTTGATATTGATAATGTTTATTAACCAAGGTTTGAAGCGCCTTGACATTTTCATTACTTTTCTGTAGTGAATTTACATCGATTTCTAATTTGAGCGCATTTTTGAAATTAGTGATTAATTCGTTTATTTTATTCATTGCTAATACCTCGCTTATTGCTAATCCCCAAGATGGATTTTATATGATTAAACTATTGTCTGTTGACTTTTAATAATTTTATTGTTTAACGCTTAAGATCATAAAGTTTCCTCAAAAATCTAGATTTTACTTAAAATTCCGACAATAAATCCCATTCTTAGAAGAAGCCGATGAAGTTCGATAGAAATAACCGAAAATTAAGTAATAAGTTAACAAATAAGCTGAATAACTTATTTCTCAGGTTTTTCTTTCGTTTCCTCTACAATATTTTTCAAAAATTTCTTCATTACCGATTGGACTGGCGAGACATCCAGATCATTTTTGAGATTTTCAAGGTTTTGAATCCAATCGGAAAACTCCTCAGTAGAAAATAAGCAATCTTCACTCAGATTCTTTCTGTATTTTTGAAGGAAACTCTGTCTTACTCGCGTTAGAAGATGTTTACACGCGGCGATATCGGCACCAGGATCCGCCACAAGTACAAATAATAAATCAAATTTCGGAGAGGCGATCCCAACAAGTAGCTGATTTTCAGTTTGAATAGAGCGAATCCCGCCTGTCGCCCCAATTTTCTTGGCAAACATCCAAATGGCCGATAAGAATCCAGAAATCAGAACAGGATCCTCCTCTACACTCCCTTCTTCTTTCCAATTTTTGGAAAACAGCAACTTTCCGCTGCTATAGAATATGAATAGATTATTAATCATCTTAATAGTAATAGTAACACTAATTTATAAAACTGATATAAAATAAAACCTGAAGTGGAAAAAAAAGGAAAAAAGAAAGGGATGAAGTATTTAATTATCTAATTAATCGAGCCCTAATAAATCCTTCGCATTTCCGATAAGATTTTTAATAATGGATACGTCTATCCCGGTTTTGGTTGCCAACTCCCCAGGTACACTGAGGGAAAGACCCATTATGGACGATATATCTGCTTTATAAAGTGTTCTCGCTATTTCTGCAGAAATACCGCGTACTAAAGTAAGGGATGAAATCGCTTGAGATAATTCTTTATCGTCTTCCCCTACCTCTATATCTTTCGTTTCTTTTATTAATTCGGTAGCCTTTACAACCTTTTGCCAACTGGTGTCAGTTTTTTCAGTTTCTTTTTCCATCTGTGCCTCTTTTTCTATAAATTTTTGCACTTCTTCCTCTATCGATTTCTGGTCCTCTTTCTCTTTGCGTATTTTCTTTGCTTCTTCCTCTTTATGCTTTTGCTTCTCTCCCTCTAGCCGCTTCTGCTCCTCTTCTTCCTGTTGTACTCTGTCTTCCTCCTCTTTACGCTTTTGCTCCTCTTCCTCTAGCCGCTTCTGCTCCTTTTCTCTTCGCTTCCTCTCCGCTTCCTCTTTTATTTTTCGTTCTTCTTCTTTACGCCTTTTATCATCTATTTCTTTGCGCTTTTGTATCTCTTCGGCTTTACGTTTCTGCTCCTCTGCTCCTCGAAGTTTTTGTTCCTCTTCCACTTTGCGCTTTTTTAACTCTAACTCTTTATGCTTTTTCTGCTCCACTTCTTCCCGTTGTTTTTGATCTTCAAGGACTTTTAGTTCTTCCCCTATTACAGGAAAAGATTCAGGTTCATCGCCTTCATCCACCGTTTTTATAGTTGAGCTATAAACTTTCAAGGTCGATTTAAGTTGGATAGTTTGTACGCCCGCCTTATAGGCATCTCCAGGACTGCATTTAGATCCTTTCCAGATCCATAAAGTATTTGATTTGCGGTCTACCACCACATACGCATTTTGGGATTCTAAAGAGGTTTCCTTGGTTATTCCACTTGCGGTAACGCGATAAATTTCAATTTGAGGGATTTTCTCGACTTTTTTTTCTTCCTCTTTAATTACTATTTCCGTTCTTTTTGTCGATTCTGTAAACTGACAAACCGGACAAAATTTCACCGATTCTGTTTTCTCCATCATCGGTGCGCCACATCGAGGGCATAATTTTCGTTTGTCTGTTAATTTAGGCATTTTATAAGACATCGCACAAACCTCGTTTTGCTTTTTTCTTTCATTCTATAGGATATTCCTTTATAATTATATGTATAGGATATTCCTATACATATATTCCTTCTCACTAAAATCTTTTTTTCTGCCCCTCGCTTCAGTTCTTTTTTATAAAAGAAGCAATCATTAAAAAGAAATTTAAAAAACAGACGAACGCGAAGATAAAATTCTATTTTTCTTCTTCCAAGAAGCGTTCCATAACCATGTAGACTTCTTCAAAGCCAAATTTCTTAAAGAGCTGAACCGTATTTCCTAACTCGCGTCGCGCATTAATCCGGACACTTGAAGCTTTGCGCGCTGCGGCAAATTCTATGGCTCTTTCCAGAAGTTGTGACCCGATTCCTTTTTCTTGGTACGTAGGATCGACAATGAAATTAATGATTTTCCCTATAATTCGACTGGTTCTAAAATCGCGACCAATATCAATAAGAATCATTCCCACGATTTTATTATTTTCAATGGTATCCTCTGCCACTATAATGCCGCCGACTTCATATTTATATTTCATGTCTAACCGCCATTGATCTCGAAAGAACTTCTGACTGAATAGTTTCGTTAACATTTTCATGAGCTGCTCTAACGCATCCAGGTCCTCGATGGTTGATTCTCTGACAACTATTGATGTATCCATTTTCTTCATTTCCCAATTCGGTTTCTATGTTATCAATTCTTTAAATCTTTATTAATTTTATTACATAAATATATATAAAGAAACGCAGAATAATATGTCATAATTTAAATAAGGGTGAATTAGCGTGGTAAAAGGAAAAAAACAGGATACCCCCTCCGTTAAAGAAAAGGCATCGCCAAAAAACAGTTCAACTCAAACACCTGGTGAAATTTTCAAACTCGGTATGAATTTTGAAAATACTATCGAATACATTGAATCTAAGATCCTTGATGCCTTTTTCGGGCACATCAGTCGA
>CAYGYC010000039.1:0-19784 GCA_964353755.1 uncultured archaeon
TTGATTCAATGGTTTTAACCCCTGAAAGGAATTCAGACTGGATAACAGTTTCCAAATTTGAATATTGCGTTTCTAATTGATTCATACGCTCTTCAAGAATACTACTCAGCTTTACGACGAGATCAAAGATATTTGAAATTGCATTTAAGATATTGCTTGGAATAGAAGACATCGAAACATCTTTAAGTTGCGTAACTGCACTTTTTACACTTTCCCGAAATCCTTGAGCTTTTGGCAAGGTATTATAAATACTTGTGATGTAATAATCATATTTCAAATCTGCTTTTTCCAACTGAACATCAATAACTGATCTTATTCCAATATAATTTTCCCGAAATTCGATTGTATCGATATAATCGGGATCCGCTTTATGTAAAAGGATAATAAATGCTGGTTTTTCAAAGGCGGTTTTTTCCGTGAATTTCGAGAGAACTCGAATGATATTTTCTAAATAATCAAATACTTCTTGGAAACGGCGCGATTCCTGTATATCGATAACAAATAGGATAATATCTACTTCCTCAAAAATAATATTCTTTTCTTCGACGGTAAACTGTTCACGATAGACTTTTTGACCTGATAAATCCCATAATGACAATTTTAGGCTTTGTAGTTCAACCATTTCTCTAAAAATGCCTCTGGTTGGCTTAATATTCAACAATGTATCTAAGCCTAATTCGCGCTGCAGAATATTGATAACAGAAGTTTTCCCCGCATTGTCTATACCTAACACAATTACTTTTTCAACCTTTCGCTCGAATTCAGGGGTTTCATAGATTATCTTGGCAGCCTTCTTCCAACTATCCCACTCCTCTTTCGTAATCCCGTTTCTCAGCAGAATCTCCATCCCTTTGGAATCTAAATTTTTCTTGGCTAAATCTTCAATGGTTTCGATTTGAAAAAATTGTTCTAAAATCTCCGCCTTTTCCGGCGATATGCCCTTCAAATTCGTTGGGGGAAGGACAAACACCTCTTCAATGTTGGCAAATGTCACTTTGATTTTAAGCAAGTTCTGAATTTTAGCAATCGCTTTTTGTTCATCTGACATAATATCACTATAAATGACTTAATTTCATTTTTACTTTTTAATCACCTAAATTATATAGCTTTCTTTTAGAAAGAATGCGGTAAATTTTAGGTTAATTATTTTATCTGATATTAAATTCCTTAGCGCTTTCAACCATTGCTCGAATGTTTTCAATCGGCGTCGAATAGGCAATTTCACAACCAGAGCTGAGAATAAATCCTGGCTTCATCTTTTTCAATAGAGTGGTGCATTGTTGCTTAATATCTTGTGGCGTTTTAGTTGTCAAATCCGTGGAAGAAATATTACCGTTGAGGCATATTTTCCCATTTAAGATTTTTTGTGCTTCCACTAAATCGACTTTGGAATCTAATTCTAGATAGTCTGCACCGGTTTCTGCCATTTTGAGTAAAATAGGTTTTGTTTGACCACAGATGTGCAATCCTACTTTTGCTTTGCTTTTTTTTAATTCGGCAATTAGTTCTTTTAAGAGGGGGAAACTCCGCTGTTCGAAGAGCTTCGGAGAGACCATATCTGAAGACCCGGAAGGGTCCGCGATAGTAACTAGATCAACTCCCGCCTTAATTTTTGCCTTGGCAAAGCTTAACGTTGTTTCATAACTAAATCGAAGTAAATCTTCCATAATGCTCAACTTATCCCGCATTAACGCAATCATAAACTCATTGACTCCTAAAATTAAGCTCGCTAAGGTAAAGGGACTTGGAACGTAACTTAAGATGGGGATATTTTTCGCTTCAGTCTTCAAGGATGTGATAAGCTTAAGATTTACTGGAATTCGGCCATGCGACGCAGGATCCAACTTGGGTAATTTTGCCAAATCCTCTTTCTTCGTGATGAGCTGCTTTTCAATCGAAGGGGGCTTGTCTGGATACGTTTTTAATGGGGCGCCTAAACTGCTTGTAACTAGTACAAAGGATCCTTCCCAGCCCGCATAGATCCCATCATATCCACCTAACTTTTGTGAATTAATTAAAGCTTTTTTCTGCATTATAGGGTCAGTCAGTGCTTTATCGATTCCTAGATGTTGATAATATCCAGAAGCGTAGGTTAACTGCGGAATAACAGGCACTCGGTCGACTTCCTGTAATTCGAGTGCCTTCATGACCCGTTCAAAAGGTGTGAGTTCGTTCATTTTCATCCCTTCAATTAATATCCTTGAATGAAACTATAAAGCAACATCATTTTAAAACTAATTGGAAGTAGTACAACTCAAGCCGTCTTATTCTCCTTCTGGAAATTGGATAAATTCATAATTTGTCCAATAACAATCTTGTAATGTTTGGAGACGTTCTCCTTTCTGCTGTAATAAAGTGTAGACATTATCTAGAAATTTCTTATAATCCTTTTTAATCATGTCAAGAAAAGCAACTTTTGCGGTTTCCAAGAGCGGATCTTTTAATCGTAATCGATCAACTTGAAAAGTCACCTTATTTTCAAAAGATCCAACCGTTTTTTCCTGAAAGAGAATTTGGGCAGCAAAATCACTCACCTGATTACTATTTTCGAATTGGATTGTTAAATGGTCTGGATATTCTTCTTGGACTGAGGTGAAGGTATGATCAAAGTTCCATTTGAATATTACAAAGTCAAGACTATCTTTGATTCGCCAATTCCATCGAAACTTCTGCTCAGGCGTAATTTCTACTATTCTATAGGGCATTGCCGCTTTCCAAACCTTATGGCACATCAAATACTCTTTTAATAAACCCGTCGAAAAGGGAAATTTCTTCCAAATCGTGAAAAGCGGCATATAAAATAAAAAAATAGTAATAATATTTAAACGTTGAGTACTAATAGATAATTGTTCAGAATAAACAGGTATCTATAATCGACCATAGGGGTTACCATGGAAACAAAATTGGATCCCGAAGTGAAATGGAAAACTCTAGTGGGGCTCTTTATCAATTATGTCTCTGCGGTTCATCGCGTCTTAGGAAGAGAGGTGGATGAAAAGACCCATAATTGGATTATAGCTCAGATTGCAAAGGAATTTTGGGGCGAACAAGCCCTTGCCTTTATAAATATATTTGATATCCATACTGGAACCGCAATCGAGGCTAGTGAATTAAAATTAATATTAGCTATTCTTCTTGACATTAAATCCAAAGTCGCGAGTAAGAATGAAGATGAAGTCATTATTGAAAGCGACTACCGATTCTGTCCGGTCCGCATTGGCTTAAGACCAATACTCGGAGATTTTTGTAAATTTTGTGAGTTAATAGGGCAAATTTTTATCGAAAAAATCGATCCACGTTTTACCCATAAACTCGTTATAGAGGGTAACGTTTGCCACCACATCACTACCCGAAAAAAGGAGCCCGCTTAAAAAATCACGGCTACTATATCGTAAAGTCAAGTCAATAGCGATGTTTTTTATTGTATCAACAATTATCTTTGCGATTAAAAGCATTATAAGTTAATTGAGAATTAATTTTCATTTTCATTTTGAACTAGTGGTCATATGCAATTGAGCCATCACAATGAAGATGCCGACCCCTAGCAAGAGGATAGCATCGATTAAGTCTGTAATAACTTGAAATAGGATACGTGCATCGCCAAAGATTACCCCCATTAAGAAGTTATGTAGATAAAAGATATTAAAAAGGCTAAAACCGATTAAGTAGTAACTGAATTTCACGGGATCCATAGCGGGATCTGTTCGAGCTAATTTGATTAGTTTTACCCAGAGGTAGATGGAGGGCGTGAGACAGGCCACTGCAATGGCATAATAAAGAAGGTGCGCCCAGAGCGTATCAATATCAAATGCTCCCGCAAGAATTAAGCAAAATATAAAAGTACTGATTCCTGCCACTGTGAAATAACGCCCCTTGTCTAGCAAATCTCCAAACTGCGTTTGGACCGCAAACAGGACGAAGAGAAATGGGATTGTAACTAGAATAATGAAAAAGAGTTTTCTCTGGACTATGTAAGCTAATGATTCTGCTGGTAAAAACAAGCCGATTAAATAAATTAATAGGAATATAATGCCTGAAATTCCCATCAATAAAAAGAGGAATGCAGTCCGTTCTCCAGGTGTCTTCCTCGAATTCAGATATTTTTTTATTGCAATTACTAATATAGTAACTAAAAAAATACCCACTATTAAATAAATTACCATCGAAATATCTGCTAATGCATCCATCTCTTCTTACACCTCTCTTTAAGTCTCACAGGAATTTTGTGCGTTCTCGGAGCATTGAATTGGTAATAATATTTATCCGCCTTTTTATATCTTGATCATTCACCAGAAAATCCGCAATTGATTCAATCGCCTTCATGGTGCGCGAAGTCTGCTCGTAATTGGAGCTATCCATGAACTGTAAGATAATTTGTTTCTCCTTATCAGTATATTCGAGTCTTCCCTTGGAAATTTCGATGAGCATATACACTAATTGCGCCAATTGACCTATAGATCGCCTTTTTTCTTCTCTCTGGGCAATCCCCAGTATTTCTAAGAGATCCGATCGGAATCCTTCAAATTGCGCGATATCCGTTATATTGTTCAAATTAACCTGGTTTAGGTATTTCTGCGTGAATATCTGCTCAACTTTTCTGAGAAAATCCAATATTCTAGGTTCTTTTGCGTTTTTTTGGGTCAAGAGACAATAAATTGTTCTGTCAGAATATCTACACGATAGTCGCCCGAGGAACATTTCAAAAGAAGATAATTTATCAGTAAATACTGTTTCCGTAAAGGATAAAATCGCGGAGATAAATCCTCCTATAAGGGTCTGATCTACCCCTAACTCTTCAATACTATGATGGAATAAACAAATGCCCGCTGGACTGACAATCCATAGCGCGCGATAATCTTTTTTCATATATAGTAAAAAATTTTACATTATAAGTAAAAAAATTTATTGATCCATTTTACATCACCATTTAGTATATTGGGAAAAACTGATCGAACCCTGCGGCAATTAGAATCAAAACCCTCCTCATTTTCTTGCTTCTTTTGGTACCGTTTTCTTTATTTCAGTTCATGAAAATTATCAATTTCCCTTTCTTTACTTTAACAAGCCCGATTTAGCTTCCTAGAACTAGTGCCCAATTCTTTTTATTGTGATTTAACAAATCTTATTTATAGAAATTGAGTGCCCGATAGAAGCAACGAGGATCTTCGTATGGATATTATTGAACATCGACGCTATTTATTATCATATCACACCCAAAGTTTCTATGGGTTTTGGAAGAGCCTTTTAGATAATCCGCCATGCAAACCTCCGAATAGTACTCGTAACAAGCAATTCTCCTATGAATTTGAAGCGATATACGATAAGGCGGAGCAGAAGCATGAACTCTATCTTGATCTAATGGGCGGGGCGTCGGATTTAAATGGTGTAGAGAAACAACTCGCTAAATATAAAGTCGCCCGTTTAGAACCTCCAAATCACCTCGTACTAATCATGGATGAAAATCCTCATCCCAATTCGATCTATATTTTCCTCGACTTTTGTCGAGTGAAAGGATATTTCTTGAAAGGGAGAGAGATTCACCAAAATGATCGCGTTCTGAAAATTTATCGCTGAAACATGGTCCGGCTTTTGCATTTTCGCTCATAGTCGCGAGAATAACGCTCCTTTTTTCTCATTACCAAATGATACTGGTAACTATTACCATCTTCATTTTAATTAAGATTCACTAGAACTTAAGTGAAAACAATAATTTCAGGTAAAAAAATGATGAAAGATAATAGTTTGGCTGGTAAAATCTGCATAGTTACAGGCAGCAATTCAGGAATTGGAAAGGCAACCGCGCTAGGATTAGCTGAATTGGGTGCAACAGTCGTTATGGTTTGCCGGGATTTGGAACGTGGGGAGGCGGCAAAGAAAGAAATCCAAGAAAAGACAAGCAATACCTCTATCGATTTAATGATATGTGATCTATCATCTCAACAGCAGATTCGAGAATTTGTCAAGAATTTCAAAGATAAATATCAAAATTTACACATTTTAATTAATAATGCAGGAGTACTTCCTAGCCGTCGTACATTGACAAAGGATGGAATTGAAATGCAATTTGCTACAAATTATCTTGCTCCCTTTTTACTAACCAATTTATTACTCGATGTCCTTAAAGCCAGTGCTCCCGCCAGAATCATTAATGTTATTTCAGGTATTCATTCTCGCGCGACTATTAATTTCGATGATCTCCAAAGCGAGAAAAAATACGGGGCCTGGAAAGCCTATGGTGTTTCAAAATTAGCCTTGGTCATGTTTACGTATCAACTTGCTAAGCGATTAGAAGGGACTGGGGTGACGGTGAATAATGTCCATCCGGGAGTTGTCAGGACCCGATTAGGACGGGACTTACCCTGGTATATGCGATGGGGCGTTATTTTTTTCAAAAGCCCCACAAAAGGAGCTCAAACTTCATTATATCTAGCAACTTCTCCCGAGGTAGAAGGCGTTACAGGGAAATATTTCGCCAATAAAAAGGAAGTCGAATCGTCCAAAGAATCTTATAATGAAGTAACAGCCGAGAAATTATGGCAAATAAGCGTTAAGCTTACCAACTTATCAACTTAATCCGTATTTTTCGGCATAATTTACTTCCAACACCTTTAAAAACACCCGAAACTTCTTGGTCAAATCCTATGATGAGTCGGGCGGAAGAGTCTTTCATAGACTGAAAAACCACCTGAGGATCCTCAGATGGGACGGGCACATCGCCTGACTCGGAATAGAAAAAATAAAGTATAAAAAGAAGAAAAAATTTAGAGCTGTTTATCTATTTCCCCTTAAAGACCGCATCTCGTTTTTCTTTCAGCGCTTTTAAAGATTCGCTAAAATCGCCGGAAGTGGCTAGTTTATTCAATGCTTTATTCTCTAAATCAAGCTGGTTCGAGATCAATTGAATTAAAGGTTCATGCAAGATCCGTTTCATCCATTTCAAGGAAAGGGTGGGCCCTTTGGGGGGAATCAAGCGTAATGCTTGTTCGCGGGCATAAGTCAGCAACTGGTCTTTGGGGAGAACTTTGTTCACTAATCCAAGGTCAAATAGCTGCTGGGCGGTCATGCGATCCCCAAAATAGATTAATTCCTTTGCTTTTTGAAATCCTAGAAGGAATGGAAGCAAATAAGTAGTTGCAAATTCAGGGACGATGGCACGCTTCACAAAAAAGAGTCCTGCCCACGCATCATCAGCCATATAAACTAGATCAGCGCAACTTAAAGCAATGGTGAATCCTGCGCCCACCGCAAGTCCATTTATTGCCGCAATGACCGGTTTGTCAAAGTTCCAAAATTTCAGACATAGTTTTTTCTGGGCGATATCAGTCAAATCGATTTCGGCCTTAATTTCGGGAGGGAGTTCATCCAATATCTTCATATTAAAGTAGCCACCGGAGGAGAATGCATCACCGGCTCCTGTTAATATCATTGCTTTAGAAGTTTTATCGTTCTCCATTTCATCGATAGCATACCATAACTCTAAGAACGTTAATTGACTCATCGCATTTTTGCGCTCGGGAGTATTAAATGTAATAGTTACGATTCCATTATCATCCTTTTCGTATTTGATATCTTTAAATTCCTCAATTTTCATTTGAATCATCTCATAATTACTTACGCCAATATGATTATAAGTTATTAATTCTTCTCTTTTAACTCCTTAGAGCTTTCTGCAGGAATTTTTCAATCGCATCCTTAAGAATAAATTCATGATCGAAGGCCAGATTGATTCCTTCCAAGTCTTTTAAGGGGATAAATTTGAGTTCGGTGGATTCCCCGCTACATCTAAGTTCTTTAGATCCTATAATAGAGCAGAAAAAAGCTGTAGTTATAACCCTGCCACGTGGATCCCGATTGGGATTACCATAGATACCAATTTGCCCCTCAATTTTTAATTTCAAACCAGTTTCTTCTTCTATTTCTCGAGTCACGGCTTCCTGCGGAGATTTATCTGACTTTTCAATAAATCCACCTGGTAACGCCCATTGCCCTTTAAAAGGGGGCCATCTCCGTTTTATTAAGACCACATTCTCTTGTTCAGGGTCTAGAATAACCGCATCCACCGTTTTTCTAATATTCGCTTTTTTTTCGCCCCGCTTCATAGAGAAGAAAGATTTGAGAACCAGAATTAGAATTGCGCTAATAACAACCAAGAAAACGGTGCTAAATCCGGTCACAAGAGGCTGATCTTCAGTAAAAACAAAGGCTAAAACTTGAATTATTGCGGCTAAGCTAAATAGAATGTTTAAATAAGTCATCCCGTGCTCTGTTCGAGCTTGGTTTTCTCTATTTGCTTTCTGATACCGAAGTTCCATGGAATCAGAAAGTACATTAAATTTGGTATGAATTCGCTCTATAATTCCCTTTAAATTAAATTGGGTTATTAAATGGGTTAATACGCTTGTGGAATGCTCTCGTCTATTGTAATCTACTTCGTTATAGATAAGACTCATCTTTGTTTGAAGCAGTCCTCGGGTATTTCTTAGACTTTCAATCTTTTCTTCGATATTTTTTATAGATATGAAATCTTTCATGGCAAAAAGGATGTCTAGCGATTCATTTATTGCCATTAAAGCAAATAACATTGACCGTACTTGCGCCGTAGGCTCTAAAACGGTTCTCATCATATATCTTTCAAAATGTTTTACGTAATTTTCTTTTACCATGTAAATAAATCCCGAATTCCGATGAATAAAATGCAGCTCTGATAAGCGATTCGAAAGGTTATTTTGGACACGTTTTGTATATACTTCATCGGAATAATCTGCCCACTGCCCCGAATAGATTATGGTCCAGTACCCAAGAACTCTTCTAAACTTTAGAATATTTCCTTCGGTCCAGGAAACTTCAATTTCCTTCTGCATCTCATCTTTTATGGTATCGGAAGTTGCGAAAATATAAATGGGGCTTTCAAGATCCAAAAACAGATATTGATTTTCATATCTGGCACAAAACTTTTTCAAAATATTTAAGGCCGCAATGGCAATGGGTTGGATTAAGGGAGGGGTGATCATTTCTCTTTTCGATAGATTCTCCTTGTAATAATCAACCTTAAACTTAAGATACCCCAATATATTATATTCTAACCCTAAGTTTTCATTAAAAAAGGGAAAGTGATCTATAAAAGGAACCCATTCACATTTTAAAGAGATATGTCTTCCCAGGTCAATTACTTGTTCTATTAATTTCTGATCTTCTTTGATAGATTGTAAGTCGTTCTCTGTTAAGTTTCTCAGTTTCTCCGTGAGTAACTTTTCAATCTCTGCACTTTTGGTTTCAACCTTTATTTCTTCGCAATTGATCATTGCGCTAATATACCAAAATTCCTCTTTGTAGAAGAATTGTAACTTCTCTTCCATACAAGTTCCTTCTTCTCGTAGATTTAAAATGAAAAATCTCTTTTTTTTATCAAACCTAATATGATGATTACGATTATTAGCCAATCTTTAAAGTTTAAATATTTCAAAGTTACTTATTCTTTTGTTTTCTCTCAATTCAATTATTTAGAATTTTAATTACCTATATTAATACTATGGGATTGATAAAATACAATGGATTCCGCGATTGTAGACGAGGCTATCGCATTTCTTAAAAGCAAGAAACATGAAGGACTGAAAATTGTAGGGATAGTTCAACATGGAATGTTTCCCGATGAACTGGTGTTGGCTGCCGGGGCCATCCCTGTCCACTTTATATTAGGAGGAAAAGATGAACAGGAAATAGGAGATCAATATTTATCTGCGACAACCTGCCCATTTGGACGCGCAACCCTTGGTTTCTTGGAGAAGAAACATCCATTATACTCGTTAGTAGATACATTGATCGTTGGCACTTTTTGCAATGGGGTGCAGAATGTTGCCAATTATTTAGACCATTTTGATATTCCCTCGATTCCTCTGATCCTCCCGCATAACCGGAAAAAATCCAGTTTCACCTTTTATTTGAATGAACTGAAGAAATTACAAAGCTATCTTGAGCAGTTTACAGGGAATCGGTGCACTCAGGAAAAGCTAAGAGATGCCATTTATAAATATAATGAAATGCGCTCTTTGTTGAGAAAGATAAATGAATATCGAAAGCAAAAAAATTCTCCCATCCGGGGAATGACCCTTCACGAATTAGTTGCCCAAGCACTATTGATGGGTCCTAAAAAAGTTATTCCAAAATATCAGAATCTACTCCAACAACTCCAAAATGACCCCCCTACCTATTCAGGAACCCGCATATTTTTAACAGGAAGTGGAATTACGTTAGGTGATTCTATTCTCGATCTGATTGAAACGCAAACGGGCGGATTAATTGTTGCCGATGATCTTTGGTCTTCATTGGATTATTGCCTTGAAGATGTGGATAGCACTGCTTCTGATCTGCTTGAAGCCCTTACTGATCGGTACCTCCGCCGAACGCTCAGCGGAAGAATGATTCCCGAGAGTGAAGTCCGCATTCCTAAAATCCTCGAATTATATCGGCAATTCCATGCTTCTGGAATCATCAATCATACGCTCAAATACTGTGATTCCTATTCTAGTCTAAAACCGGAATTCCGGAAAATCATGAATCGCCAGAATATCGCGGTTCTCGATTTGGACCGTGATTACGCCGAATCAAACATGGGACAACTTAAAACGCGGATTGAGGCGTTCTTAGAGATGATCAAATGATTAACAACCAAAACGAAGATTTTAAAATGCAAAGTGTCCTTGATTTGGGATTACGATATTTACTTGGCCCTATTCAAATTGCTAAGGCGCGAGCAAAGGGGAAAAAAATCGTTGCAAGTTTTCTTCCCCCGATGGAATTAGTCTTTGCAGCAAAAAATACGCTCCCGCTCTTTCTCCCGAGATTAACCGAATTTCCCTTCAGCCAATATATTGGCGTGGTTGATATAATCAACCGCCTTCATCTCCTTGCGCCTATCATTTCCTATTATCTCAAGAATCGAGAGAAGCTTTCCGTTAATTACTTCGAAAGTATAAACCAGGAAGAATTTTCGAAAATTTTTACCAGCCTAATTGCGGTCGCGGAGAAGGCGGAATTCTATATGGATACCTGCGTACAAACCCGCATCTGCTATGGCGCTATGGTAAAGAATTTCCGGCTCATTGACCTCCTTGTAGGCGGCTTAGAAGGCGATTACTGCCTACATTTCGCAAAACTTTATGAACGAATGTCCTATTATAAACCCGTCTTTTATTTTGAGAAACCATACGGCGAAGACCGCCCTTTAGCGGATTTAGTAGAATCTGAACTCCGTCGCTATATCCTGACCTTGGAACAACTCTCTGGATCCGCTATTACTGACAGTCATATCCGGAAAATCGCTATTATTAATAACGAAATTCGAAGTCTCATCCGTGAGCTATATACTTATTACATCAAAGGATATGTGCCGGTTCATACGGCGGTACTCCTCTTGCTTCACGGCTGTTATGTGGATTTCTTAAGCGATGCCACCTACTTTCGAAATAAATTGAGAAATCTCGTGCATGAAATTCGGCGAAAATACCGGAAAAACCTCCCAAACTATCAAAAAGAAGGCATCCATCGAGTTGTTATCGCAGGAAGCCCCGGGTTTGATCCCATCCTGCCTAAAACTTTTGAGCATGCTGGTGCGGTTTTATTATATCTGGATCTTTTCGAAAGCTGCCTGCAACACCCTTCGGTTAAAGTCTCTGGCGATATGGTCGAGAATTATGCCGCTTACCTTATCGATTTAAATATAAAAGAAGGTATTCAAGATTTAATTGCGCTGTGGATTGGCGCCGCAAAACGCATTAAAGCCGATGCGATCCTGTTTTCTCATGTATGGGGATGTCGCTTTGTAACTCCCGCCTTTCGCAAGCTTAAAGATCTCGTAAATTCAGAACTTGGGATTCCGATTATCCCACTCGATTTCTATTCGCCAGGCGAAAATATCGGACAAATTCAGACCCGTATCGATGCTTTCATCGAAATGCTAAAATAATACTAATAATATATTCAGAAAATTTGTCATTTTTATATATGTTTAAGAATATGCTCATCTGAATCAGCATTATTCTAATCCAATCTTTCATTTTTTGAAATATATGACTAAATTCGTGATATTTTTAATGTATAATGACATAAAATAACTAAATGGAGAGAAAGATAAATGCGTAAATTAGTAACAATTAGAAAAGTTACCCAAGTTTTACCAATTGAAAATGCAGACAATATAGAGCTTGCCAAAGTGGATGGGTGGCAATGTGTCGTAAAGAAAAAGGAGTTCAAGCCAGGCGATTTGGGAGTGTATTTTGAAATTGATTCCTTTTTACCGATAGAAGAAAGGTACGAATTTTTACGCAAAACATCGTATAAAAAATTATCCGATGGACGAGAAGGATTTAGACTCAAGACAACCCGATTTCGAGGGAAATTAAGTCAAGGCTTATTGCTTCCGCTAAACTCCTTCCCAGAATTGACAAATATTGAAGTGGGAACAGATATCACCGCTATTTTAAAAGTGGTAAAATACGAACCGCCAATTCCAGTTACTCTAAGTGGGGAAATCAAAGGGCTTTTCCCTTCCTTCATCAAAAAAACGGATGAAGAAAGAATACAAAATTTACCTGAGTATTTTGAGCAGTATAAGAATGAAGCTTTTGAATGTACCGAGAAGGTAGACGGTACCAGTTGTACAATTTATTTTAATAATGGAGATTCTGGAGTCTGCAGTCGTAATCTAGATCTCAAAGAAGATGATACTAATATTTTCTGGAAAATTGTTCATACCTCTAAAATTCTTGAGTTTTTAAGAGATTTAAACCAAAATATTGCTCTGCAAGCGGAACTAATAGGTCCTAATATTAATAAAAATCCGCTAAAACTTCCGCATTTAGACCTGTATTTATTTAATATTTGGGATATAGAGACGCAAGAATATTTTAATCCCCAGAAGCGAGAAGCTTTTTTTAAGACGATCAGTCATTTGCTAAAGCACGTTCCCATAAATCATAAAAGCATTAAAATTTTTGCAGAAGTTACAACGATTGAATCGATGTTGGATTATGCGAAAGGAACATCAGTATTAAATGAAAAAGCCATCCGAGAAGGATTGGTTTTCAAATCTGTTAATTTGATTGGGGGGGAAATTATATCATTCAAAGTGATTAATAACGACTACTTACTAGCGGAGTAAGCGATTTAAAGCATCTTATAGTTTTAACGTCTTAACTTGCTTCTCTATTTCCTTAAACGCCTTATCCAGCGGCAGGCTATCGAATACAGGCTCGAATTTTCTCGCCAGTTCGTAGTGTTTGAACAGCGTTCGGAGCATCGCTTTGATCTCGTCTTCCGAATTACCCATGAATTGACAGCATTCCCCCATGGTTTTCAGTTCCAGCATTCTGGAGCGAAGCCCGCATTCGCGTTCTTCAATGAAAAGAGTGATTTCCCCCGTTTGTTTGTAAATATCTTGTTCATACCAGAAGGGAAAAACTCTGCAAATGAGGGGGCGAATATCAAAAATCTGGCAACCGGTCTCGGCATGGAAGATACAAGCTCCATCTGGCTTCCGTATGAATGCAAGGGTCTTTCCACTCGGGATCAATTCAGAAAAGGCTTCAATATATTGCCACTCATCAAATTTCGTATAACTGAGGAAAGCTGAATATTTGAGCCCAGTTTTCTTATGTATTTTAACAGCTTCTACCACTCCCACAAAAATAGCATGGGGTGTATGACAGCAATCTTTCCCTGCCAAACCACAGGCATGACATATCGCATACGGATCGGACATCTTTATCGCTCTGCCTTTCTTTCAATTTAAGGAATTCTAATATTAACGCCTGTTTTATGAAAGAATTAGAAATTGAACAAAATTCTCTCCTTATAATCTTTTTGTTGGTTTTAATATATTTCCTTATTTTTATTGAATCGCCTCAAAAAAACAATTATTTTATATGATGGATAAAAAGAATATAATTATTAACGAAGAACGTATTGCATGAGATAACCGAAAATGAGCAGTAACCAAGATATGATTAAGAATTTGAAGGACCTCTTAAAGGAGAATAATATTGAATACTCAAAGATTATGATGTTTGGCAGTAGAGTTAGAAATGATTTTATAGACGATAGCGATTGGGATTTTTTGATAATTATGAAAAATACCTTAACTATAAATAAAAAAAAGGATCTTTGGTTACTAATTTATAAGAAGTTTCATGAACGAGTGCCATTGGCATCAATTGATTTAATTTTAAAAGATCTTGAAACCTATGAAAAAGAAAAAACAATAGCCAATACGATTTCCAATGAAGTATATCTCGAAGGAGTCGAGGTATGAAAGAAGAGATAGTTCAACGATGGATTAAAAAAGCAGAAAACGATTTAAAAATTGTCAAGATTAGGGACCATTTTGCATAAAGTGGAATTGTTAGCCCCGGCAAAAAATTTCAAGGTCATAAAGGCGGCACAAAAGTATGCCAATGCCTTTTATTTTGGAGTCCGGAAATTTAACATGCGGATGCAGGCGGATAATTTTGCCGTAGAGGATCTTCCAGCAGTAACGAAATATCTTCATGATAATGGGTTAAAGGCAATTCTAGCGACCAATATCTTAGTGTATGAGAATGAACTGGGAGAACTTCGCGAGTTAATGCTAAAAGCCAAGACAGCGGATGTTGATGCGGTTATTATTCATGATATGGCGGCAATCCAATTAGCTAAAGAATTGCAAATCCCGTTCCATGTATCAACTCAGTGCAACGTGTCCAACTCAATAGCTGCACGATTTTATGAGGAATTAGGGGCGCAACGTATAATTCTTGCGCGAGAATGTTCATTAGAGCAGATTAAAGAAATTAAATCAAAAGTTTCTACTGTCCAAATTGAGATTTTTGTTCACGGCGCCATGTGCACTTCCATTTCGGGGCGATGCTACTTTTCTCAAGATATCTGTGGAACAGCGGAGAAATCCGCGAATCGTGGTGAATGTACTCAACCCTGTCGTCGCCAATGGTGGGTCTATGACGAAGCTAATAACGAATACCTCTATGATGGGCAGAGATTCCTCAATTCTCGAGATCTATGCATGATTATGCATATTCCCGAGCTTATCGAGGCGAAAATTGATTGCTTCAAAATTGAAGGACGCATGAGGGACCCTTATTACGTAGAAATTGTAACTAAATGCTATCAAGAAGCCATAGATGCATATTACGAGGGGACCTATTCCAACAATAAAGCTAAGTTGTGGCTGAAGGAGTTGAAAAAGGTGTATAATCGAGGCTTTACATCTGGGTTTTATTTCCATCGTCCTACTGAACTCGACCAGCAACACCAATCCCCCGCCAATTTAAGCCACTTTCGGTTGATAAAGCTAGGGACTTTAGAAAAATATTTGCCGGAATCTCATTCTGCTCGAATATATCTAACAAATGGCAGTTTAAAGGTGGGCGATGATCTCATTGTAATGGGTCCTAAAAGTTCGAACACCTATTTCCACAAAATCCTTCAGTCTATCATATTAGAAAATAGCAATGTATCTTCTACTCCGCCTGCCCTCGAGAATGCGCCTCTTAATGTGACCATCGAGTTGAATGAACCTGCCCAAGCCGGCGATCATATCTATATTTTCACCGATAAGACCTACCATCATCGGAAGGTAAAACGACGATTTAAAAAGAAAGCGGACTACTACCGCCTTTCGTAAGGCTTTTTCCGGGAATATCAATTGTAGGCATGAAATATTAATTCCAGAACGTATAAAAAAAATAATGTTCAAAGTTAAGATATCATAATTAAAAAAAAGAAAATAAATGATGGCTAACGAATAATAACTTAAATTTTTGTTTCTCTTTTTTTTCGAGTAGGCTGAGATTCATCAGGTTTCTGCACTTTACTCACAATGTCTTCGCTTTTCTGAGCTAACTCCTTTTGACCTTTATTACTGGGAAAACTTTTCGCTTTGTTCCGGGATCGAGACGATCTAATTGACCATAATTGCACCCCTAGTGAGATGAAGATACCAACGGCAAAAATAATGCCTAGGATTAGAAAAGGATATAAATAAGGGGGCATCTTAGCAGATACAACTTGAATAGAGCCAGTGGTTGCGTTCCAGTTACCTGAATTATCCTGAATATAAATCGTATAGGTATAAGTACCCGTCGTGACCGGAGTCCAACTAGAATAGCGCCAAGTAGTTCCACCTGAGTGGGCCATCGTATCGTTACCGTTCCAGAATTCGATCAGAACCGTTTGTATACCCGAGAGATCCTTTACGCCCGAGATCGTAATCGTTTCTGTTATGCCGAGCTCTAACGGATCTGAATTTTCCATCACGATTCCATAAGTCGGTGATGTTGTATCAATAACTAGGATCGTGCCAGTCGTTGCGTTCCAGTTACCTGGATTATCCTGGAAATAAATCGTGTAGGGATTGCTACCCGTACTGCCTGGTATCCATGTATTATAGCTCCAAGTGTTGCTGTCTATTTTATTCATGGTATGATTAGCTCCTGTAAATTCAATCAGGACTACTTTAATTCCGGCAGGGTCTGCTACACCCGAGATCGTAATTGTTTCCGTCATACCGAGTTCCAGCGAATCGGCACTTTCTGTCACGGTCGTATAAGTCGGAGGCTGAAGGTCGAAAACAGTAGGCAGGCAGTAGACCTTGGTATCAAGACTGCCTACATATACACGTCCAAGTGCGACTGCTGGGGAAGAATACACGTCATCTAATGTGGTGTAGTTCCAGAGCTGCGCGCCCGTATTAGCATTCAGGCAGTAGACCTTATTATCGTCACTACCTATATAGATGCGCCCGCCCGCGACAGCCGGTGAAGATTGCACGATATCTCCTGTGGGGTAAGTCCAGAGCGGCGAACCCGTGGTGGCGTCCAGGCAGTAAACGCTGCCATCAGTACTGCCCACATAGATGCGCCCGCCCGCGACAGCCGGTGAAGATCTCACCAAACCTGCTGTGGTGTAATTCCAGAACTGCGAACCCGTGGTGGCGTTCAGGCAGTAGATCGTCCCGTCTTCGCAGCCTATAGACACGCGCCCGTCCGCCACCGCCGGAGATGAAATCAATGAAGCGCCCATAGTATAGTTCCAGAGGGGCGCGCCTGTTATGGCATTCAGGCAATAAACCTGGCCATCGAAGCTGCCCATATACACGCGCCCGTCCGCGACAGCCGGTGAAGATTGCACACCACCTTCTGTGGTGTAATTCCAGAGATGCGAACCCGTGGTGGCGTTCAGGCAGTAAACCTTGGTATCGAAACTGCCCACATATACGCGCCCGCCCGCCACGGTTGGGGAACAATATACACCACTTCCCGTGGTGTAGTTCCAGAGAAGCCCGCCCGTGCTAGCATTAAGGCAATAGATCTCCCTGTTAATGCAGCCTATATACACGCGTCCGTCCGCCACCGCCGGAGATGAAAACGTTGCAGCGCCTAAAGTATAGTTCCAGAGGTGCTTGCCCGTAGATGCGTTCAGGCAGTAAATTTTGGAATCATAACTACCTATATATAGCCGCCCGTTCGTTACGGCAGGGGATGAATAAATCCAAGCTTCTGTGGCAAAGTTCCAAATTGCACCTTTGCCGTACACGGAGGTTGTCAATGTTGTTCCCGTATGATTCAGCTGTCTGCGAAACATGGGCCATTCATCTTGATTCGGATCGCTACTCCCCGGGCTTGTCGCATAATGGATACCATTTGCTGAGATGATTGATGTAGAAAGATTTGGGATATTTAGGCCGGGTCCGATGCAGAAAAGAGAGCAAATGAAAAAGATGATTAAAGGTCTTTTCAAACTCATTAGTAATCGCTTCCTTTTTATAACTACGACTTTTAACCCATTTAACTAATTTTTTCTTATTAACAATAATACATATTTTCCTTAATTAGGGATCGCTCTTGAATTCGCCTTTACAAGTTGGATTGCAAAAACTATAGATTCACCCTCCGTATTCAAGTAAATAAAATACCAAAATTATTGAACCCATTTTTTTTACCCAGTATCCTAAAAAATATTCTATTAAATAGAAAAATAGTATTTTAATTCGTAAAACTCGTAAATCGTACTTTCTAGTTACTCTTGAAGATCACTGCTTATTAGTCACAACAAGTTAGGTTTAAATATAACCTTGTATTTAAGTTCACAAGAAAAAAATTCAAACCCAAAATTGAGGTGATACGAAAATGAGTATCATAGTAAGAAGTAATTACTGGCCTTTCAAGGTAATGGATTCATTATTTGATGATACATGGGAGCCACTAACCCTCTTTGAGATACCGGAATTAAAATTGCCGAAACTGGATATCAAAGAGGAAGATAAAGAATACATTGTAAGCGCCGAAGTTCCAGGATTTAACAAGGAAGACATTAAGGTTGAGTTAAATGATGATGTCTTAACCATCGCATCTGAAACGAAAGAAGAAAAAGAAGAGACAAAGGAAGGGTATATCTATAAAGAACGGTCCCATCGCTCTTTCAGTCGGTCTTTCACGGTCCCCGGAAACTTAAGACCCGAGGAAATTAATGCTAAACTAGAAAACGGAATTCTGACGATTAATCTCCCCAAGAAAGAACCTCTTCCTGCTAAGAAGATTGAAATCAAGACTCCCGAAGAACCCAAGGAATTGGAAGTTAAGGAACCCCTGCCCACGGCGGAAGTAATTAAGGAACCCGAAGTTAAAAAGGAATAAACAATCAACTTTTTTTTCACTTTTCTAATCTTTTTTTTATTTTTTTGTTATTTTTACGAAATCAAGTTTTTCTGCTCCCTTTAATTATTTACAAATCTAACTGCTCAATGTGGGCAATTTTGAATGTCATTTATTTATAGAAATTCGAATAATCCTTTTTTTAATAAGTTAATCGAATTGTTAAGAGATTATTCAGAAATGAATAAGGTATACAGAAATGATAAAAAAAGGGAGAAAGTGTGATGCTAAAATATGATTTAATCGTAATTGGAACTGGTGTGGGGCTTACAGTTGCTAATCAGGCTTTAAAACATGAATTAAAAGTTGCTTTAGTCGAGATGGGTAAAGTGGGCGGGACCTGCCTCACTAGAGGGTGCATCCCATCAAAAGTTTTGGTGTATCCGGCTGATATCATCCGAGCAGCGCAACATGCCCAGAAGGTTGGTGTGCATTTTAAAGTCGAACAGATTGATTGGGGATTCATTTCAAAGCGGATGTGGAGCCAAATCAATGAAAGTACTGAAATGGAGAGGGGAATGGAACATGTTCCGGGGCTTACCTTCTATAAAGGAAAAGGCGAGTTCATTAGCGATTATCAGATGAAGATAGATTTAGGAAAGAAAACTGAGGAAATTGAAGGCACCAAATTTGTCATTGCTTCGGGAGCCCGATCTTTTATTCCGCCGATAAAAGGACTTGAAGAGGTAGGCTATATTACCACTGAAAACTTTTTTGGAGAGAAATTTCCGAAAAGGCCTTGGAAGAGTTTAATTTTAATCGGTGGCGGTATAATCGCAGCGGAATTTGCTCATATTTTTTCTGCCCTTGGAACCGCCGTAACCCTTATCGAGATGCTTCCTCGGTTAGTTACAACGGAAGAACCCGAAATATCCCAGTTTCTCGAACAAAATTTTCGACAGCACATGAAAATCTTCCTTAATCAAAAGGCAGTAGCCGTCGAAGTTAAGAAAGGGCAAAAAACTGTCACCATCGAGGACATGAACACTAAAAAACAGTCACAGGTGAGTGCAGAGGAAATTTTCGTGGCGTCAAGGCGCCGTTCAAATGCCGATCTTTTGAAAGTGGAAAAAACACGTGTGA
>CAYGYC010000040.1:0-6746 GCA_964353755.1 uncultured archaeon
TTATTCGCGAGCGCCATAACTGTTTCCCTAAGTAGGCGATTTCCGATATTTCTTAATATATTGATCTTTAATGCGGTTTAATTCACTTTCAGGTAACATTGATAGCATTTCCCAAGCAAGATCCAAGCTCTCTTCTAAAGTTCTATTTTCATCCCCTTGATTAACAAATTTGTGTAAAAATTTCCTTCCATATTCTATATATTTTTTATCAAGAGCCGTTAACTCACTTTCACCAATGATCGAAGCAAGCGCTTCAACATCTTTCACTTTTGCATATGCAGCATATAACTGGTTGGCAACTTCTGGGTGATCTTCTCGGGTTTTCCCCTCTCCAATTCCATCCTTCATCAATCGGGATAAAGAACTTAAAATATTTATTGGTGGATAAATCCCCTGATTCGCTAAAAGTCTATCAAATATGATTTGCCCTTCAGTAATATACCCGGTCATATCAGGGACTGGATGACTAACATCATCACTTGGCATGGTCAGTACTGGAAGTTGCGTAATAGATCCTTTTTTTCCTCTAATCCGCCCGGATCTTTCATAAATAGATGCAAAATCCGAATATAGATAACCTGGATATCCTTTTCGACTTGGGATTTCACCCTTTGAGGATGAAATTTCTTTTAAAGCTTCGGCATAAGCTGTCATATCTGATATAATTACCAGAACATTAAAATGTTCTTGAAAAGCTAAATATTCAGCCACGGTTAATCCTATTCGGGGTGTAACCAATCGTTCCATAGGTGGATTTTCGGCTAGGTTTAAAAAAGTTACCACTCTCTCTAATTTTCCCGTGCGTTCAAACGCTTTTCGAAAATAGAATGCATCATCCTGTTTAATTCCCATGCCTATAAAAACTATAACAAATTCTCCTTTCATTTCTGCTTGTCTGACAATTTGAGCAATTAATCGATTATGAGGTAACCCGGCTGCGGAAAAAATCGGAAGTTTTTGCCCTCGAATGAGCGAATACATGCAATCAATCGTTGAAATTCCTGTTTGTATAAATTCTTCGGGATATTCCCTTACAATAGGATTGATGGCACTTCCCGTAATATCCTGGTAATCTTCTATAATCGGTTTAGGTAATTTATCGATAGGTTCTCCAAGTCCATTAAATATTCGTCCTAACAAATCACGAGATACTCCGGTTTTATAGGTAGTTCGTAAGAAATTTACTTTGGTTTGCGAGAGTGATAACCCTGAAGTCCCCTCGAAGACCTCGACTATTATAAATTTCTTCGTTATTTGGAGAACCCGTCCCTTCAGCAGACGCCCATCCGGTGCTTCTATTCTCACAAGCTCATCATAACTGATTCCGGGTATCGAATCAAGAAAAATTAATGGACCATTTATTTGATTCAGTCCTTTACTACTAATACCTATTTCTGTCACATGACCACTCATTATAGCAATTGATTCAATTGTTTCGTGATTTCATTTTGAATTTCCGTAAATTTACTAATTTCAGTATTTTTGATAGCGACTTTCATTTTCATCAAATTTGGAACGATAGGGAGCTCAATAATTTGATGGACGGGGATTCGTTTTTTAATAATTTCTAATGCCTTTTGGTGAAATTCAAGTATAACTTCGAGCATTCTATATTGTTTTTCTGGAGTCGTATAGGTATCAACGGCATCCAAGGCACTCTGGCGCAAAAATCCTTCTTTTATCAGCTTTGCAGTAGATAGAATTAACCGTTCATTATCGGGTAAGGCTTCCGATCCAATTAAACGGACAATTTGCATCAACTCCTCATCCTTGGTGAGGATTTGAAGTGCTAAGTCGCGATATTTCGTCCAATTAGGATAAGTTTGGTGATAATAATCGCTAATATAATCCACATACATTGAAAAACTATAAATCCAATTAATGGCCGGATAATGGCGTAAATCTGCCAATTTTTTATCTAAAGCCCATAGCACACGAATATTTTGGGTTGTATATTTTGTTATGGGTTCGGAAAAATCACCTGCTGGCGGCGAAACCGCGCCCATTATTGATAAAGTCCCATAGCGCTTGGGTTCACCTAACGGCATTATTTTTCCACCCCTTTCATAGAATTCTGCTATTCGCGAGGGTAAATAAGAAGGATAGCTTTCTTCTGCAGGAATCTCCTCCATTCTGGCTGAAATTTCTCGCAAGGCTTCTGCCCATCGACTCGTAGAATCGGCGATTACCGCCACATCATAGCCCATATCTCGAAAGTATTCTCCAATTGCTACGCCGGTGTAAACACTGGCTTCTCGCGCCGAGACGGGCATATTTGATATATTTGCGATAATAACAGTGCGTTCCATTAGGGTTCGTCCGGTTGAGGGATCTGTCAATTGTGGAAAACTTCTTAAAACATCGGTCATTTCATTTCCACGTTCTCCACACCCAATAATGATAATAATATTCGCCGACGCCCATTTGGCAATCTGTTGTAAAGTCACGGTCTTCCCGGAACCAAACCCTCCCGGAATAGCACCAACGCCGCCTTTGGCAATGGGAAAGAAAACATCAATGACTCGTGTTCCTGTTATTAAGGGATCATTGGGAATAAATCGTTCATAATACGGGCGTGGTCTTCTAATAGGCCAAACTTGAAGCATAGTTATAGCTGTTTCGTTAACTTTGGCTAGATCATCTTCAATTCGATAGTTACCTTCCCCAACTAAATTTTGAATAATTCCTGAAATCCCCGAAGGTACCATAATTTTATGGATGATTAATTCTGATTCTTTTACTTCTCCAATAATATCTCCAGGTCCTACCTTTATTCCTTCTTTTATACTTGGGACAAAATTCCATTTTCGCTGCCTATCTAAAGAGGGTATTTTAACACCTCTTCCAATAAAATCACTTTTTAATATATCCTTTATTTTTTGTAAGGGTCGTTGAATTCCATCGAATATCGAACCTATTAAACCAGGCCCTAATTCCACCGATAATAATCTCCCCGTCTGAAGTACAGGCTCATCTAGTTGTAACCCACTGGTATTTTCATAGACTTGGATGGAAGCTATCCCCTTTTCTATTTTTATTATTTCGCCAATTATTCGTTCTCTTCCGACTTCTAACATTTCATGCATTTTCGCAGAGAACATGTTATCTGCTTTAACAACTGGACCATCAATGGAAATGATTCTGCACTCCACTACATCAGCCTCTTAACTTTTAACCAATAATTTCGCAATTTTGTTGCGGATTATTTCTAACTTTTGATTGAATCGTTTCTCTAACGAATCATCCAGTATGATTTTCTGATCCGCAGAGGTAAGTAAAATACCATGTTCCTTGAGGTATTCTTTTTGCGCTATTGTGAAACTGAGCTCGGGATTGGGGTTTAATTTGGTAATAGTCGCTTTGGTGAATTTCTTGAGATCTGATTTATTGAGCGAAATCTGAAATGTGCCGGTAGAGGGTAAATAAGTTAACATTTTCGTAAAAATACTTTCTAAAAGAGAAATATAGGCGGGCTCCTTTGTAAAACTGAGTAATTTTTTTTCCAGCCGCGAAAGAACTAAATTTATTCTTTCTTCCTTCGCTTCCAATATTTCTTTTTTAGTTTGAGTTTGAATTTCGGTGCTTTTTATTTCTCGCTCTTTTCGTATTTTAGGCTCCACTTCAGCAAACATCTGTTTAACTTCACTCACCAAATTCTGTTTTGTCTCTTGAATCATGCTATTAGCTTTGGCTTCTACTCCGCGGAGAATCTCTTGCACTTCCGCCTCTGCCTCTTCTATAATTTCCTTTGTTAAAGCCTCAACATTCTCAGCAAATGGTATTTTTTCCTCAGCCACATTCATCACACTGTAAAGGCTCTTTTCACAAATCGTCTTAAGGGTTCCGGCATGGGTCCACCTGTCTCATCTGCTATGTCTAATAAGATCGGATTGTCGGCATTTAATCTATATTTTTCAATAAAATCCTCTAATCCTTGTAAAAGCTTAGTATTAATAATTATCAAATCATATTGCCTTGGACTCCGTAATTTCAGCAACAAATCTTTTACATCCTCAGGGTTGGTCATAATTGTACCCTCAATTCCAATAAGTCCAAAGCCAATGACCGTATCTTCACTGCCTATTACATGTATTTTCAACGTATTTGCCCATAGTATCTTATTTTTCCGTAACTAACTTAGCTATTATTGAATACCTTCTTAATTTCATAATTAACCTTTTTGGCTCATGAATACTATTCTTGAAAAAAAGCTAGTAGTTAACTGTTTGAGAAAGTTGAGGAGAAAAATCGAATTAGATTGGAAAATAAAAAAGAAATTGGCTTTCTGGATAGCTAAATGGCTTCCGGACGCAGGTACTTGGTTTGCAGCCCATGCCCCAACGAAATTATATTCTCGCGAGTTACCTTTTCGATTTTGCTTTTGTGCGTGATATCAAACATGATTCCACCAATCGCTTCCTCAAAAGTAAGACCTAACTCCCGATAAAAAATTCGCGGGCCTTTCGGAAACTCGAACCCCATGCGTTCCCATTGCCCTGTCGCTTTATTATAGACGGGTAGAATGGGCTGAACTGATTGACTTGGTAGCGGAATTCCCTTCTCAAGTTGGTAAGAGAAAAATTTCACAAAGTAATCAAACAACTCATAATTACGTTTTTTGACCGATTCGAGTATACTTGGCTCAATATAATTCATATAGAGTTGATTATTCATTAAGGCTTTTGTAAGCCGATCCATCCAATATGGGCGTTCGAGTTGAAACATCATATTCAAAATAGGCGGCAACGGTTCATAATTGAAAATGCAATCGTGAACTCCATAGCGGGTTGCCGCATTTACTCCATCCCAAATCTCCCCTAACGCATTCCAGTTACTTAACTCTATCGCCGTATTTGACGCCCCAACCATAAAAAATACACAAATATAATAGGTCGAATTTACCCACTGTGGGGTCTTCTCATTACGAATATCAATTAAAATCTCCCGAATACGGCGCGCCGCTTCGATATTATCCTTAATTTTCTTTCCGACATCTCGCAGGCGAATGCCAAGTTTCATATGCCGGCGATCGAAAATCTCAGGATTCTCACTCCGTAAGAGAAACCAATAATCTTCCGGGACTGATTCCTCCACATGGAGATTCATGATAAATGCCAAATCGCGATCTAGGTCCGATAGGCACACGAAAGAAATATCTGTAGAGGGTCCATATATCATTTTAGTGCTCAAATTTTGCATATCCATACGGATCGGAAGCACCGGTGGATACCCCCAGAAACAAGCCGTTTCTTTTAATCGTTTAATTTTACCCTCCTGCACGGCTTTTGCCGTTTTAATGGATTCATCCAACCGAACTTTGACATTTCGGGCAATTAAATCTTCATAATTCTCGTATTGTTGCTCATATGTTTTCCAATTCTCTGATAAGCGCAACGCCGTAAAAGTATTATCCGATAAGGGAATAAATTTTTTGGCATAGTAATTATCCGGAATTTCATTCAATGTTTCACTCGAACTTCGTAATTTCAAATCTTTGAGCTCATAACCTTCCATCGAGTTTCACTCAGCTCTTCCATTTATTTTTATCTAGTTAACTTTTAATCAGTTATGATTATCATACTCGCTCATTATAAAAATTTTTATTAACTATAAATGAAGATTGAAATACATTACAAATTTTCTAAACGGATTGGGAAAATGAGTGAATTAAAAATCGAATATATTTGAGCCGTATTAGACAAAGCCAAACCATATTCGATGAAATCACCTCATTTTCTTTGGTAGCATAAGGAGAAATCTAACATGAGTGAATTTAAATATGCGGATATTCCCGATACGATGCACACCAAACAGTATTTTCCGATTGGGCGGCATACTTGGGAAATGTATAAAAAAATTGGCTTGGCATCCTTTGAAAAAGCCAATACGAAGTTAAATGAAATTCTGTACCCCACCTTTAAGCGGCGGCTGGACGAATCCATCATGGTCGCAAAAAATACCATGGAGGGTAAATTGAAACAGCCGAATAAGACTTTTTCCTACATGCTCTTCCCCCCTGTCGGCGCGATTCGGTCTGACCTGCAACAAGGGACCATGAAACTCCTGTACGGCGATTCCTGCGATACGACCTTCGTCGTGACGGATGATATCACCTCTAATGTGCAAATTCTGCTGAATGCTCATTTAGAAGATGGAATTCCCATTGATTGGTGGGTCGCTGGACCCGATGATGAACTGCTGGAACGGCGCCATCTCAAATATGGCTTTAAGATACGCGAAGCCCCCCAACGAATTCGCAACATGACTAAAATGGGGTTGAGCCTGATCGATGTGCTGAAAGATATCCGGAACGAGCGCACGCCACAATGGTCGCTTTCCACCTACCAGACCTGCGTCCTTTGGACCTCTGGCATGTTAAATGCTATCGGGGAACCGAGTAACTATGAAGCCCTAGCTTTCATTCATGATGGGATCAATGCAAAGAATTTAGGCTTACCCGACCATTACCATTGCTATTGCCCCTGGCCACCGTTAGTCCATACCCTCGTTATGATGGGTCGCAACGGGTGGACTAATCGCCTCTGTGGGTTATGCACGGAGGGGCACATGGTCATCCAACCCATTGAACCCGAGAGCTTGGACATATTAAAGAAAGATTTTCCCGAAATCATCGAACTCTGGACCACTACCCAATGGATTGAAAAAGGCGTGCCTACCCCCAAAATGACCATCGAATGCCAGCTCCCGGAGTTCAAGAAGAAATCCACCTACGAGAAGGAAGAATT
>CAYGYC010000040.1:6756-19146 GCA_964353755.1 uncultured archaeon
GGAACAATTCGAGTTCCTTTTCCCTGAGGGCAATCGCGTTTTCTCAGAAAATTTAGGCATTCCGATCGATAAAATCTCGAATGGCGCCTACCTGAATATTACCGTGGACACGCCCCTGAATGAACCCATTGATAGCTCTAAAATTATTTCGAAGAGTTGGGGACTCTCCACCGAATTTGTCAAATAAATAGTAGTTAATATTTAAAAAGGAGTGAAGACAAATGCCCATGCATACTTGTAGGAAATGTGGAAAGGCGTATGAACAAAACCTGAAGACACGTAGTGATGCCGATTATTGCCCTCACTGTGGCTGGGCTCATTGGGATCCTACGGGAAAATTAAATAAAAATTGGAAACCGCCTAAATAAGAGGAAACCCTTACACCGTGGGGTAATTTTATATGATTAATCCGATGCAAGCCGCCTATGTGCGCATTCTAAGAAAAATTAAGCAAAAAAGCGATGGGGAATCCGTCCTTGCGAAAGAGATCGTCCACGAAGGGGTCGAGAAACTCCTTTCCAGCTTTTCCGAAGACGCCAGCATCATTGAAGCATCCCGAAAACTGTATTCCACAGCCATTAAAACCTATAAAATCCCTGCCCCGTTTATTGCGGAAACCGCGAAAGATGGGGCGACCTTACTATTTAACAAGTTTGGGAAAGTCGCCTGCGCGGAGATCTTTTACATCTTTTCGAGTGCGATTACTCACTATCTCGCGCTCAATGATAAAGCCGGTGCGACCTCTCTCACTAATGAAGGCACGGCGTTCTTCAACACCTGCAATTGTCCTGAGCAAGCCACCCATCTCCTCAAAGTACTAGAGGAACCTCCCTCCAAATCGGATATGAAACTCTTCTAATCCTTCTAGAATTGCCTGAAGTATTTTATCTACTCAATTTTGCCATGTTTTTTTAAAATTTTTTGAATTTCGAGTTCGGCATCTGCAATCTTATATTTTAATGGAATATTTCGTTTTTTCACTTCCTCCAGGATTTCCCAAATAGAATTTTTAGCGATTTCAGCCGCTTTTCCTAAAGAAATCTTATCCTCTAAATATAAAGAGAGAGCATATTCCACTCTCTCCTGTTTTATACTCCTCCACAATAATTTTCGAATTAATGCTGATTGTTCTTCGTTATAAACCTCTTTTAGGTAATCAATCTCTTTTTTCAACTCGTTTGGTATAATAATCGTAATTCTATTTGTCATATTCTGCTCCTTTATTAACATATTCTTTAATAATATCTGTAGAAATCCAATCATCGTTGACTAAGTCTTTTAACTCTGATTTATATTCCGTTGAATAAAAAGGTGTAATTCCAATAGTTACCTTAATGCGTTGCACAGGAAATACACGGATCAAAACTGCGCACAATCATTTGCGCTTGCCGTTTCACTTGCTCCAAATCCTGGACTTTGGCATATAACTTCTGACTCTGCTTCGTAAGAATATCGTTGATCGTCGGGATGTTAATTTCTGTCGCCACGAGCAGTTTCACCCGATCGAGCACCATTTTATTACTCACATGATAATGGTGGATCAAGGTTCCGCGCGGGGCTTCTACTACGCCCATTCCTTCCTCATTCTTTATGGAATTGAGCGGTGGGAGTTCCACGGGTTTGGTTAAATTCACATCGTCGAGAATGACTAGCCCCTGATTAATTTCGACCATAATTTCGATCAGCCGAAGAATATTCGAAAAGAACAAATTATTGTGCCAGGGCTCACTGAAATCCTTCAGATACGATTCAATTTGTGATTCTAACTCGCTTCCGCCATAATTCTCTATGATGTGATAGCGCGCCAAGGGTCCCACAAATAATTTATAGTCCCCCTCACCTTTCATGTGCGCGTAAATGCCGGTAACTGTTCGGTCTCTATCCATAAACATGGGATACTTGTCGCCCGAAAATTCTGTCAAGAGCGCACCGTCATAATTCATGCGCAACGCCCCGTCATAGCGCTCATATTTCCGGTTATTATGCATGGCTAAAAATGCTGAATTGGCCAAGGAATAATCCTCCGGAGGTTCACTCCGGGAAATCAGTTCCTGATACCGTTCGATAATCCACGTGATAGTACTCTGGGCTTTCTGCAGGCTTTTCCGCATTATTCCAATCGCCTTCTTGGATGGGGCTTGCAGCACCCCGCCAATCGTGGGCGTAATCGGATGGGCTGACCTCCCGCCTACAATGCCCACGATCTCTTTTCCGATCCTGATCAATTCCATTACATTGGAGGTTAATTGCGGATCAAATCGCAGCAGTTCTCCCAAGGCTAAGAAGTCAGCTTGCTTTTTTAAAACCACAAAGAGATCGGGTAACGCTTGGAAAAATACATGCATGGAATGGGAATTTATGAGTTCTCCAATCATTAATAGGCGCCGGACTTGAATGGACTGTTCCGATGGCTGGATGTCAAACATGCTTTCGATTGCCTTACAACTGGCAATGGTTTGCGCCCCATAACACAAGCCGCAAATCCGCGAGGCAATCCTAGGCACATCCACGAGTTTCTTATTCAATAAAATATTTTCAAATCCCCGGATCGCTTGCACTTCAAAATTGACCCCCGTAATTTCATTTTGCTGCAGGAAGTAATTGATCGATCCATGCCCCTCTACTCGCGTACACATCGTCACTGTCTTTTTCATTCCCCTTTCCTCCCGCCAATTTTGGGTTTCGCAAACCGAAAAAATATCCCCTCATACTTCCGTAGCTCTTTCGAAAGCTTGAGCATACTCAAAAAATTGATGACATTCGAGGTAAAATCCAAGGTAGTCGGCCCCATACACCCTTCACACGGCACTCCAAATTCAATACACCGATGCTCACACCCCTCGCGCGTCACCGGTCCTAAACACAAGATCCCATCCTGCAAAAAACAATGCGTCCGCTCGGGCTCGGGTAAATTCTCCGCCTGCAGAAAATTAATTTTCGTGTCGAAGGCGATCTCGGTTTTCCCCCGCAGCGGACACACCGCACATAAAATCTTCTCCGGCAGCACGACCTCTTTGTTCTCTAGCAGTCTAATCAGTGAGTTCCCTAACAATTTCGGCGGCGGCGGACACCCGGGAATCACCCCATCAATTTCTATATAGTTCGAAATGGGCTCTGCCTGCTTTTCCGTGGACAGACTTAAAATGCCGCCAAACGCGGCACAGGTCCCCAAAGCAATGATCTTCTTCGCTTTTTTCCGCAGTTCCTTCAGGAATTCAATTTCGGCTTCCCCCGATACGCAGCCCTCCACTAAGGCCACATTACACTCTTGAATCTCTGTCTGATCGATTAAAAAGGGGAAATACACGAATTCCACCTCTCCCAGAAATTCAGGAAACACATCCAGCGCTAATATCGTTCCAATACATCCGCTACAGGATGTCAATGACGCTACTAAAAATTTCGGCTTCATTTTCCACCACTTATCTATATCTTTTCATCATTTTCTCGATCGTGCCAGAAAATTCCATTTTTCGTTCATATAATTGTTATCAAGACAAATAAATTTTTCACTAATCCTTACTAGGACAAATAATTTTTGTAATGAAAGTAGAGGAAATTGATTATACCCTGATTTTTAAATGATGTGCTCTGGAAGAAATTAGTGATGAAATTTTTTATAAACCGCACTCGTTGGTCTTTGATGAAGCTAAAAACCACCTATATACCGCCGCTGCCGTTTTTAAAAACATTTTATAACTACAAACAATAAATATATTTGATTTTTAATTAAGACTAATTAAGACTAATTACTAAAAACAAGTGGATTGTATGCCCCAGAATTATGTGCAATTAATCACTGAAGCGTTTAAAGATAACTCAATGCTGTATCTATCCCTCGATGAGCTCAAAGCCCGGCAAGATATGCTGTTAGAGAGTTTTTTTAATCATCATTACACGAATTGTGAGAAATACCGTAAATTTTGCGAGGGGCGAAATGTTAATCCGAATATGATAAAAGGGTTAGACGATATCTCAAAAATTCCCCTCTTAGATTCTTTTAAAACACTTAGAAAAACGCAATTTCGAAGTGTCAAGCGGAAAAACATAATTGCTCAATTCTCTTCCACTGGATCATCGGGAAAACCGCTTCTTTGGATTTACTTAGACCAGCTAACCATGGATTGGATGGTCCAAGGAATGATTTACCTCCTTCAAACTCATATCAACATGAGACCCGGGGCAACGCTCATGATGCTTCCCGATATCGCCCAGCTTAAATTTGCCCGAACCGCCATGCACGTCTTGCCGCATTTAAAAAATGATTTCTTCTTTGGGCTTCGCGCTGTTTTTAAAGACGACCCTCGCCCAATAATCGAACCGAATCCGGAGGGTATCGACGAATTCATGAAGCACCCCGCGAAAACCAAAAACCTGATAGGCTTTCCATTCACCATCACGCAATTATACGATTATCTGGAAGCAAAGGCTATGAAACTTTCGCTGGGTAAAGATGGGGTCATTATTACGGGTGGTGGGTGGAAACCACGGCAAAAAGATAGTAAATGGGCAAATATAACGCGTGCAGAAATGGAAAAGCATATGTCAAATGCTTTCGATGTACCCGTTGCGAATATCCGGGACATTTATGGATGTACAGAAATTCTGTTAGGATATATGGAATGTTCGTATAAACACTATCATGTCCCCCCATGGTGTTACCACGTCGCAGTCGACCCAAATGACCTCTCCATTCTACCAAATGGTAATAAAGGTCTTGGGGTTTGTTATGATTTCGCCTCTCATTCATGGCCGGCTTTCGTTCTAACCGAAGACTTCATCAAGGTATCCGATGAGCCGTGCCCCTGTGGGATTTCAGGGCAGACTATTGAATATGTTGGTCGAATTCAAGACGAAGATCCCCGAGGATGCGCTTTTAAATTTGAAGATAAACTATTTTCAGAGGAATATTTAAGTAAAGAATCAGTGAAGTCCAGTCCCCAACCTACAGATGGGCTCCTCCAATTTTTAGTAAACAACAAGACAACGGTTTCTGGCAAATTCATCAATGAAAATATCGATATATTTAATAAAGCGATAGCAATGATTAATGAAATCACCACTTTTACCTCGGAAGAGCTCACTACTGTTAAAGAAATTGAAATCTTCAAATTCATCACTCTGGGGAAAATGCTCTGTTATAAGGAGGGCACGCCCACCATCCTTTCCGAACAGGAACTCATAGCCCATATGGGATTGCCCCCTGACGCCGTCAAAAGTATTATTAAACTCTTTGAAAAACGAGATTTCATTAAAACTGTTAAAAAAGATAATCAGACGCTCTATCAATACACGAAAAAAGCGGATGAATTTGGCGAAGCCTTTTACCCCTTGCTCGTTTGGGCAATCAAGTGGCTGAAATAGAATTATTATTTTTTTTATTATTTTTACAATTATACAATTTGTATTTACGTTTCAATCATGCTATTATTCCAAAATCAATGCTCATCGTAATTATATTCTTTAGGTATGTATACATTATGATATTACTCCAGAATTTTTTTAAGGGAAGTATTTTTTGTGTTTAACTTTCTTCAACGGGACCCACAAATTATCAAACTGTTAGACCAAGTCTATTATGTCCCACAACAATCCATGATTGATTCCAATCTCTACGTTGTAGGGGATCCTTCTGAAGCGCTTATGCTGATTGACACCTCAAATGGTCTAAATGTCGGAAGAATTTTACTACAAATGGATAAAATTGGATTAGCCACTAACAAAATTCAGAAAGTCTTTCTGACGCATTGTCATTTGGATCACTTGAGAGGATTATACCGGTTTTCTAGTTTGCTTAATTCGCCCCTCCAGGTTATGATTCATGAAGCCGAGGCCTCCATTCTCGAAGAGGGCACACCAGAAGTGGTCGTTCCTCTTGGAGGTTTTTTAGGACCGATAATAGGCGATTTAACGAAGTTTTTCGTGGGAATTAAGCCCTTTAAAGTTGATCGCAAATTAAAAAACGGTGATCTGATTAATATCGGAAAATTACAATTTAAAGTGATTCATACCCCTGGACATTCTGCGGGTTCTTGCTCTTTATTTGAAGAAAATTTAAAAGTCTTATTTTCCGGCGACACCGTTTTTCGGGATGGCTATTTTGGACGATTCGATTTGAAAACTGGCAATTTATCCGATTTATTACACTCATTGAAAACCTTAAGTGAACTCGAAGTGCGAGTCTTATGTCCTGGACACAATTCTCCCGTAATAGAAAACGGATCGTGGCATATTAAATTAGCCTACGATATTGTGCAGAAGATGTGAAGTTCATTCTGATAAAGAAGCTTTTAGAAAATATCTCCCTCATCTCCGAAAGAGAATTCGCTGCCACTATGTATAATAAAGGATAATGACGAAAGGATAATGACAAACCACGCTGATTGAATGCTTGGAACGGCTAGTAGAGTTAAAATCCTCCATCCACCGATGGGCTCCTCCAATTCTTAATCAAAAATAAGGCAACGGTTTCTGGAAAATTCATCAATGAACATATCGATATCTTCAACAAAGCGATAGCGATGATTAATGAAATCACCACCTTTACCTCCGACGAGCTCACTTCTGTGAAAGAACATGAAATCTTTAAATTCATCACTTTGGGGAAAATGCTCTGTTATAAGGAGGGCACGCCCACCATCCTTTCCGAACAAGAAATTATGCACCATATGGGATTGCCCCTTGAAGCCGTCCGAAGTATTCTCAAACTCTTTGAAAAACGAGATTTTATTAAAATCGTTAAAAAAGATAATAAGACGCTCTATCAATATACGAAAAAAGCGGATGAATTTGGAGAAGCCTTCTATCCAATACTAATTTGGGCAATCAAGTGGCTGAAATAGATCGTATTTTAAAACTTCCCCCGATACCTTCCCTCCACTAAGGCCATATTACACTCTTGAATCTCTGTTTGATCTATCGGAAAGAGAAAATATACAAATTCTACCTCTCTCAGAAATTAGGGAAACACGTCCGGCATTAATATCGTTCCTACACACCCTGTGTATGAGGCCAATGTCGCCACTAAAAACTTTGGTTTCATTATTCACCACTTTCTAACAATAATTCCATATTTTGATTCCAACACTTTCTTCATCGAGAATCGATCGCCCGATTCTCTTTCTCTAACCCTTGCCCGGATTCCTGGATTAGAAAAGGCATTTAAATATTTACTGCATTTCTTTTTTTCCGTTGAATTGCTCTTAATTACTGTTGATAAATTTTTCTTTTTAAAAATTACTTTTGATTAAACTTTTTTCACTTTAAAATCCTATAGACGAAATGCTCATCCAGGTCACGATTTGATAATTTCAGCTTAATTGACTTGGATTTGGATTCTCATTACAATAAAACTATGTTGTTGAACAGCAACTATAAATTATACCGCAGTTCAAACAAATATTATACTTGTTTGTTAAACTACCTTTAAGTTGAAACATAAACTTCATATAATCTCAAACAATATAAACCTAAATAGTAATCAACCTGACTATTACTGACTAAAACTTGCATTTCTCTAATATTATGTCCTGCATACAGGATAATCCTATATTTTAATTATACCTTGCAAATTTTCTGGTGAATAATCTCCTTAAATCCCGCTCTAATCTTCTCTATTCTTTAATCCAATTTTGACCTATGACAACCAAATTTGTCACATTCTTGTAGATTTCAATATCTACTACACATCATTAAAAGATTAATTATTTGACAAGAAATTAATTTTGATTAATAGAATTGTCCAAAGTTGAACACTAAAAATTTTCAAGAATTTAATATTCCTTCATAAGTTATTAGGGATCAGAAGATAAAAGAAAAGAAAAAAAGAAAAATAAGGTGAAATGTTAGTGCCAGCACAAGAACTAGCAGTTAAGCCCGAAATGGATTTGGAAGAAATCAAGATAAGGATAAAAAAGAAATACCTTGAACTATTCAAGGAAATATGCAAGGAGAATAGTTTAGATGCGGAGAAAGAATTGAATGCACGGTTAGAAACGGCATTAGTGGATTCCTTTTCCAGTTATAGTAGTAAATGTATTCACGAAGAGCGAGCCCTGAAATTCTTAAAAGGTGGGAAGAGCTGCCAGAGAATTCCCGGCTTCGACTTCACACAAGTAGAGAAATTATTATCAAAAATGGATACCGTTGAAGAACAAATTGAATGGTTAGAAAACTATTTACAGCAATTGCAGAAGACCCGAGAAACCATCTATTTCAACTCCCGGGGGCTCCCCACGGTAGGCAATACCGAAGACCAATTTGCGTCTATAACCCCTTATATGCAAGTGTATCCACAGGCCGTGCAGGAAATCCAAAAGAAAATTCGCGAGTTAGAAGCGCAAAAGATCGTCAAGGTAAAAGTAACTCATAAAATGTAATTTTCTTTTAAATTTATTCTCTCCTTTTTTATTTTTCATAGATTCACAAAAATTTCATGGTATATTGCGGCTAAACGTCCTTCTTTTTTGGATACCTTCTTAAAAGAGAAGATTATAATGGAAACTGGCAATCTAGGATTATATCAATTGCAATTACCTTTTCTCTGTTCCTATTTTCTTCTATATGTAACGAACTAAAGAACTTTACATAGTGAAGCTATTTCTAAAGAAGGGCATTTGAATTTTGGGAAAAATTTTACGGATTTCCTATTAAGAATTGATGATACCCCTTTAATGTTCAATCAAAATTCTTTGTAATATTTGTAGATAAATAGATTTTTATAAATGCAGTTGTAAACATTAATTAATGACTAAATTGGTCTTTGATAGTTGTTCATTAATTTATTTAGCAAAAATCAACAAATTAGCAATATTACCACTCGTTTCAAAAGAATTATATATCGATAATGAAGTGTATAATGAAAGTGTTGTTTCTGGAAAAGATCAGGGGTACAGAGATGCGTTTATTTTAGATAGATTTATTGAAGAATATATGAAAGTAGTTTCATTAGATATATCTGGAGAAATTGATTATTTTGGTTCTAAAGGAGAAGCCAGCGCATTTCTTCTTGGAAAGGACGGTATATGCATAACCTCTGACAAAAAAGCATTTAAGAAAATGCAGCCAAGAACACAAAAAGTCATTAAAATTGAGGATCTATTTTACATTTATGGTGTAAAGGGAAAGATCCCTCTGGAGCAATTGAGACAGGTATTGAAAGAACTTCTGCAAATAGATGCGATATCATTTAAAAAATATAGCCTTTTAATTAAGGAGGTAGAAGAATGGGAACAGTCTCAACTCGTTTAAATGAGGATGAACTAAAATTACTTCAAAAGATTCAGGAATTAGAACATTTAGATAGATCTTCACTCATTCGAAAGTGGATTAGTGAAAAAATTGAAGAGTTTTTTATGCAGCGCTATGGAGAATCTTATAAAAAAGGAGAATGTAGTATAGAAGAGGCGGCAAATCAAGCAGGTGTCAGTCTTTGGCGGATGATAGATTATGTGCGAAAACAGAATCTATGGCCGAAAGATACATTAGAAGAGGCACTTTCTGAGTTAAAACATGCCAAGAGCCTAGATCTTTAGGGGAAAACATAGGAATGCATCAGAATTAATAAAAAACGAGTTTGAAATAATTAAATGAATAAAAGGAGGAATGCATAGTAATTTCAAAATCTTAGCAACTTTTAATTTCATTTATTCCAAATTATGATCAGTATTACTAATTTGCAATAAGAGGATCTGATTCTATGAATAAATTAAAGACGACAAAACCCCAGAAAGGGTTGGATGAATGGATACAAAACCAGTTACGCATTGGAAACCCTATTAGAAATATTACTAATTTTCTCATTTTCCCAGCGCTTATATTTTGGCTTGTGGGGCAGTTTTACAATGGGTTGGTTATCGTTTTTCAGGGATTTCTCATCTGCTATTTCCTGGTAATGCCGCTCATGATGATCAATGATGCCATTGTCGAATCGCAGAACGCGTTTCTTGATGCGAGATGGGCTATTAAAAAATCAGAGACCGCGAACGAAAACACACAGCGTCCCACCATCTGGCGCCGGATCACCCCTTCCCTGCTACTTTTCGGGGCAATTCCCGCCGCTTTCAGTTACCTGGCGTTTTGGATCTATAGTTGGGCAACCGACAGTAATACTATTTCGCTTGATCCTTGGCCTCTTCTGTTTCTAGCCGCAATAATTGCCCTCATCCCAACGTGGGTTATAACACACCTCTGGATAAAGCGGTATTTCGCCCGCGATCTTTCGGCTTTTGCCACCGCCATGTCACAACCGAAGCCTGCTAAACCTGAGCCTTTCAGCCGCTACTTTTTCGGGGAACATGCCCTTTCCTGGGTGATTATCCTAGTGATTTTGAATTTAATAATCAATCTCAAAGGCTTTACCGAGAATCTGCATGTCGATGGCGTTATAGCAGTCAGCGATTTAACTTTCAGCGTGTGGATCACTACATTCGTCTTACTGCTGTGGATGACCGTCTCCGCCATGAATCAAGTACGCGCGGATGTCCATCTCGGTCGAGTTAAAGAAGGAAAGCCACTCTCCACCTGGCTGGTGGTCCTACTAATCCTCGGCATTCCCATACTTGCGGGAGGCATGCTGTATTTCATTGGAATTCTTCTAACTATAACCACCTTTTCAGTCACCTTTTCAACTGGCTTAATACTCATTGTGGCTGGAGGAGCCGGCGCCCTCGGACGATATTTTGGCATTTGGTGGGGAAAGACCCGGGAATTCAAGAGGATCGCGTCTAAAGGGACCACCTAATCCAGACATCCCATCGCAAGGACCATTGAATAGCCGATAGTGAGGGGTGCATATGTCTTCCGAAATATTAGAAATAATCGCACGAGAGATGAATGTCGCCGATCATATTCGTAATTGGAAACAATTATCCCCCTTTGAAACCCTAATCCGGACGCTTCTTTCCCAGAACACCACTGATCGCAATGCGTTTGCTGCTTTCGATAAGTTGAAGGCGGCTTTTCGCGATCAAATTGACCCGGCAACGCTAGCCGATGCGGATGTGTTGCAAATCCAAGAGGCCATTCGGATCGCCGGCTTACAAAATCAGAAGAGTCAGCGGATCAAGGAAGTTGCGAAAATCATACATTTAAATTGGAAGGATGATTTAAATTTCATCTATACGGCACCACTTGAAGAAGCCCGCCAAAAAATAATGGAACTCCCGGGGATAGGGGAAAAAACGGCGGATGTCCTCCTCAATTTCTGTGGAAATCGCCCTATCCTGCCGGTGGATACTCACATTACCCGGATTGCGAAACGGATTGGACTGGTCCCGAACAATGCGAAATACGATGCGATTCGCCAGGCGATTGAGAACCTCATTCCTGCGGATAAGATCCTCTCTATTCATGTATCGTTGATTTTTTTTGGGCGGAAGGTCTGTAAAGCGATTAAGCCGTTATGTAACACCTGTCCCAATACTGCTCTCTGTCCTAAAATAGGAGTTAAGAAATGAGATGTGAGGTTTAAATTCCCGATTTTAATTTACCTTTATTTTTTTCAGATTAATTTTTGAAATTCACGTCTATATGCCTTTGGGTGTTCATCTGCCATTACATGCCCAAACTCGGGAATGAGAATTAATTTCGCGTGGGGTATTAGCGCCGCGGTTTCCTGGTAGATATCTGGGGAAAACGCGATATCTTTTGTGCCCCCTAAGATCAAGGTATCGGCTTGGATCAAGGGCAAATATTTCTTCAATTCCCCATTAATCACACCGAGAGCGTTCTTAAGTGCGTAGACTACAGTTGAAATCGGGTTCATTTTTTTCTTCGATTTAAGCCAAAGGAGGACGGTCATTAGTTTCATTAGATTCCGCCTAAAATAACCGTTGAAAAAATCATTCATTTTTAATGCTAACTTCAATTTTTTCCCTGCTTCACCAAGTTTAATCCAAATTTTGAGTCGCTCGATAAAGGGTGGCGAGAATCTGTAGGCAGATGTGGTTAATATTAATTTATTTACGATCGTAGGATGCTTTGCTGCGAGAGGAAGCGCAATAAGCCCCCCCAAGGAATTTCCGATGATCGTTACCTTTCCGATGTGTTTCTCTATCACTTCCGCAAAATCCTCAGCCATCTGCTCTAGCGACGTGTCCGGAGGTAAATCTCGCTGGTACCCAAGAATATACATCGTGTGGTCGGCAGTGATTAATTTTTGCTTCGACTTTCCATTCGTAAGAGGATCAGCAATCACACTAAGTAATAAATCAGTCCCTCCCCGGAGATACACCAAAGTTTTGGGTCCTGTTCCTACCTTCACAAAGGGAATTTTATTCATGAACAAGCCCCAAGTAATTTGACCATCTGTCGTGGAAATAACATCACACTCCAAAGTTAGATTCCGACGAAGAGATATATAAAAGGATCGGCGTACATGACCCAAAACAG
>CAYGYC010000041.1:0-19031 GCA_964353755.1 uncultured archaeon
ATCCCCCAGTTCGGTAATGAAATGGTACTTTCGTACTGCCAGACCGATTTAGTTAGAAATCCAGTAGCTCCAGTACCCACTATATTCCAAGTTAGGTTACCTTCGGAGGGATTTTCAAAGATAATCGGTTCTCCGTGGAAATCATCCCAAAAACCGACTGCTATTTTGATGTTTTCGCCTTCATAGGCGGTAATATTCTGGTATTCCCCTGCATCCATTAATAGATAAATTACAGGAATTTCAGTTATATTTACAAATACATCTATGATTTTAGTTTCGAATTGAGGAGAATAAGCGGTTATCTGGATCTTTCCGATATCGCCTTCATGTAATCCATTGGTATCGATTTGTACATCATAAAAGCCGGGGGTTCCATTCGTTGGTTTACCGAACCATGTAGTTGGAATCCATTCCGGCTGGGCAATTATTTGGGCATATTCGATTCCGCGATAGGGATATGTCCCATTGGCATACAATACCGTGATAAAATGGGTTTGATCATCAAAATATGGATCTGGGTTGACCCACCATTTGCCATTGAATCGAGCCTGACCCGCGATCTTTAACGTGGCGTTAGCCGTAGAAACAATTTCAAATTTCACGAAGGCAACGGATTGATTATAACCGGGTCTTTTTGCTAAAATGCGGACGGTATGATTTCCATTAGGCAATAATCTTGGATAGATGGTAATATTATATACTCCAAGGTGTAATAAATCCTCTTTATAACTCCAATAACCTGCAGAAATGTTGGTCTCTAGGGAGGCCCGCGGTATGCCGCTCCCGTGATCAAGATCCAAATATTTCACATCTACATAGATAGTATCAGAGGGTTGAAATGGCCCAATAATATTTGTATGGATAACCGTGAGATTCGTGTGATAAACGCATATTATCGAAAGGCTCTTAATTCCAACCTCTGTACCATTAAACCAAAAAACCACTGGATAATGAGTTCCATTCGCAGTTATTTGCCATCGGGGAAATTTAGCCCATAAATCCATACCAGCTACTTTTACACTGCTATTTACGATATTATTGGTTTGATTGTAGATATTTAAGTGAAGCGCTAAGTTAGTTTGATATCGAATCCGGGCGGTCACATTTAATTTATCTCCGACATAGAACTGGGAGGCTTGTTGCGTTCCATTATAGGTGCGTATTTCTTCCGCATAGTTGGGGCTCGTTGCTGAAATTAACCAAGTGCCGGAATATCCTGTCACCCTTAAAAGATTCGATAAATTTTGAATCCGGAGGATTTTATAATAATTTTTAGGAATGGTAGTCCAAAATCCTGTCTGTGGCAAGGTAATTTGTTTGTATTTCACCCGACTTATTGTATAATCCAGGGGAATGGTGATATTAATTTCCCTTGAACTATACTGTCCAGTTCCATCGCGGCTCGTATTCCATTGTGGAAAATTAGTGTATAGAGTGATATTCCAATTAATTATATTGATTAAGGATTTCCCTTGAAATGCGGTGAGAGAATAGGTCTGATTTTTGAAAGCACAACTCCACATCACTGAAAAATAAATGAATTGGGCCGCAGTGATATCCAAATAAATTGTACCACTCTTTCCATTAAACGGTCCGGCTAGAAATACAGTTCCTCCGAATCTTAAATTTACATAATCGCTGACAACTGTGGAATTCACTTGCATAGCGAATACACTAGCGTCAAGTTCATACGAAATGAACTTTAAATTTCTTAATGTTAGATCAATATCTTCACCAATTGTCGGATCTTGCTTAAATAAGGTCCAATATTCTGGCGGATTAGTACTAACCCAGTAATAGGCAAGCCCTTGATCTCCATTAGTCGAATCTCTTACATAGCCCCATTTCACGGACGGGAGAGGGAGAACTCCCGAGCCACTTGCTCTAAGGATTAGAAAAAAAGTGTTGTTATAGGTATTATGTAAATTTAGAAAAGCAGGTTTATTGGTAGTGTGTTCAGGAAAACTGAATGTTATCCATTCGTCTATTGGTCCAAGTTCACTATTACGAGGGATGGGATCGGAACTGAAAAGAAGTGCTTGGGGGATTGGCTTATTGGGGTTTGTAGAAGTGCTTTTACTCGCGTTATAGATATCTGCAACTATAACGACATTGCCCTGATACCTAACCTCTACATCTAATTGAGTTAAATAACTCATGGTATAGAAATTATTAAAATAGGGTACGAATTGCTGGGCATTCTGTTGGGTGGTGGAGGGCCCTACTAGTTTCTCTTCATAAACCAGAACATAATCCAGAGGATCAGGATTATTTGACTCAACATCTAATGATTCACTCCAGGTTTCTTGCGCAGTGGAGATATTTGTGAGGAGTAAATCTATTGGGAGCAGAGCCCAACTATTTCCCTGAAAAATAAATGCGCGCCCGTTATCAGGAGGATCGGGTTGATACCCCCATTGTAGAAAATATTGCCCAGCCGTAATGCCGCCTTGTTTTATAGAGAGAACAACAAAAAAGCTGTTAGTTTTTGTTGCATCTTTATTGATATATGCTTTCAAGATTCGTGGGTTAAAAGTAAATTCCGCCCATTCCGATTGAATTTGGCTTCCAGTTGTAGTGAAATTCTTGGAATCAGAAACAGCCTCATAACCAAGACTGAGGGATTTAGGAGTAGGACCCGAATCTGCAGCCAAAATCCTAGCTATTGCTGAGAAATTTCCTGAATAACGTAAATAAACCCTTAATTTAAACAGATACCGGGAATCGGAAACCGTAAATTGCATAGCATAATACGTCACTATACCACTTGAACTATTGAAAATAGTGACATAACCTCCAGGAGGAATAGTCTGCTCTCCGATAATTGGGGGCACTTCAACATGAATATCTTCAAAATTGACTTGAATGTTAGAGATATTCCATTTTTGGGTGTTGATCATTAGATCTTGGTCACGATTAGAGTAACACGCACCGGAACCTTGGAATCCTATTAATGAAGCGGTCCGATTTTGTCCCGTATAAGTGAAATTTTTGAGATCCCCTACCCCAGGGGAACCGGGATTAATAAGATCACTGTCAAATAGAAAGTCTTGATCAACTTGATTGGAATTCGCCACATTAATCTGATTTTTTACATTATAAATTCCTAATGACAATGATCCAAGGAATAAGAGAATGAAAAATATTCCCCAAATGTGGTTATTTCTTTTGATTTTAAACAACATTCTAAATCACTCCTTAATGATAATTAAGAGGGAGTAGTCAATATATTAGTCTTGTAGTTTTTTTTATATGTATCTTTTTTATCTTCCTTCTCGTTTGTGGGAGGTTTCTATAAAATTTCCCAAAAAAATAGGAAATTACTGCAAAGAATTTTCATAATTCTTTAAAAAAATTCCGTTGAATTCCTTAATGTTTTCGGAAACTTCTCCTAAATACTTTGTAATCGCCCAGCCCCTCTTGTCCACCAATGAAAGCGGGCAAATCAAATTTGATCCGAATGGGATCCAAGGCGATGAGATTCACTAATAGTCTTTTAGCATCTAATTCTTTATAGAAATGAGATAGGAATTTCGGATCTTCAAAATTATCGATTATCACACTTTTCCCCGCCGCTTGAACTTTTTTATAGATGGGCATCCATTTCTCATTGCATTTGGGCGATTCTTGGGCGCCTGGAACCCATTGAATGCCTGTAATTGCCGGGATAGCTAATAAATCGTCTAAATGGTTAAGTTGGAACGGACCATCGAGATGATAGATCGCGTAATTTAATTGGTCAGCTTGGGTAATGATATCAGGGAGGACGAATCGTTTAAACCATCTGGGAGAAAGCATATAACTAAAGTCAGACTGGAGGGGATACCAGCGTTTCGGACACCAGAAATTCAACCAACTATTACAGCCTTCACTATACTTTTCTATAATAGTTTGTAATTCAGTATAGACTTTCGTTAATTTCTCGAGAATTATGGCCCGACACACATCAATAATAGCGGGGTACTGCGTCATAGCCAATATTAATTTTTCAGGTCCTAAAAAGGAAGATAAAATATCTAAGACGCCTCCAAGGTCGGTCATTGCGATGCAATACTCTTTTCCAGCCCGTTCAGCCGCAAATTTGGTAATTTGTACTAATCGTGCATACCAAGGATTGTTCATATTTATCTGGGCACGTTCTAATACCGCAGTCATTTCATGCAGGGGCGTAATTTTGTTAAACCACACCGTTCTAGCCTTAAATTGTGGTTCAATTCCTAAAACTGCCGCCATAATACCAGGTCCATAATTCGGGAAAAATCGGGGAATGCTTTCTCCTCCAAATTCAATGCTATTCGAAATTCGTTCGAACTCATTCAAACAGGTCTCAATATCATCCCACGATTGTGCTAAGTACCAGGGATCGAAATATTCTAGCAGATTCTCAGGTGACATATTCCCCCCTTTCCGTAGACAATAATAAGCAATGCAAGGGCGATCAACTAGTTCATGATCCCACCATGCGGTCAAGCGTTCCTTGGCTTCTTTTATATCTTCTTTAAATAGAGTCATTCGAATTTGACGTTAAAATTCTTAAGAATTAAATATTACTTAAGTGACTTCATTATCCATATACGAATAATTTTATATATTATATAATGGTATAGAAGTATAATGACTTCAAAAACTACGGTGGCAATTGATCAACCCCTCCGAAAAAAATTAAAAAAACTGGCTATTATTTTAGATATTAGTCAAGGGGAAGTAATCAAACGTGCCGTAAATACTTTTGAAAAGTCGGTTTTATCACAATTAAATGAAAAAAAGGGATTGGAAAAAGAATCTGCAGAAGATATCAACATTAGGAAAATATTGGAAGAGGCAACACAAAAAGTCTATGCCAATGATCCAGAATTAAAGGCGATTCACGAAAAATTACAAGCCGGACCTGAAACTATTGATGATTTTATAATAAGCCATTGGGATTCTGGATTAGAATAATATGGCACTTTCAAGCCTTAACAAACCAAAAATTGCACTAGATTCGAATGTATTTCGAAACCTCCAATTTATTAACTACTTAGTTAAACACCGAGATGAAATTTCCATTGCTTTACCTTCTTTGGTCCAATTAGAAATTGGATATTTTTATCTATCTAAGGGCTTTACTATGAATGACTTTTTCAAATATATTCAAAGATTCAATGCAAAATTGATGGACTGGAATTCGCTCCAAATTGAAGAGATTTTACGAAATGCTATTGTGCAAAAAGAATTTTTACCTTTTAAAGATCATTTTCGCGATTTTATCATTGGAACTCAATGCGAAGCACTTTCATATTCTTTAATCACTAACAATATCAATCACTTTAGATGGTTAAAGCAAGTTACTACTTTCACGCCTGACGCGTTTATTATATTTTTTGAACGAAATTACGCCCAATCAAAAAGCAGGAATAATATTTGAAATCGTTCCTTGGCTTCTTTTATATTGGTTTTAAATACTTTCATAACATATGCCATGAAAAAACCTCATAGGTCCCAATTAAAGGAAAAATTCGCAGCTTACATATAAATTGACTCGCTTAGTATCAAATATTTTTCCTTTTTAAAATTATAAAAACAAATGAATGGAGGATAAACAATTAGATAAAGATCCGACAATTAATTTCCACCAAGTATTATAAATGAGTATTTCTTCTTAATTTGAGCTAAATTAAACATTATGTGAAAAAATAAAAAAAATTATCTTCTTGATTTCTTTAGTGCAATCGCTCCCAAAGAAATTCCAATTCCACTAAGAACCATACCAATAATCCCCATCAAGAGATTAAAATCAATTACTATTCCAGCTCCACCAGTCGATTTGAGACCCACATATACTTTCTCTATATAATTTAGAGGACTGCCATAATTAATGGTTTGATTATATGAAATGAGCCATCCTGTTGCGTTATCCCATTTAATATATTCGTGGGTTACTCTATAGGCTCCTCTCATCATATCCATTCCAGAGGTCCAGTGGTGAATGGATACGACATTTCCTTGGATTGTAACTGTGTAATTTAATGTGGTGTTAATATCTTGTTGAAGTTTTGATGCCCAATCTAATCCAAATCCGTTATCCTCATCAGGATAATATTTTATAGGTAAAAGAGGCCAAAAATTATCGAACTCAATTAGAAAGCTTTGTTCATCCCACTCATCACCTAGATCATCCAAAGTTCTCGTATCCACATTAGAAATTCCGGTGATAGCTATTTGCTGGCTTAACAGAAGTTCGGTGTAATTATTCCCATCATTGTCCCAGATATTTAAAACAGAAAAACTATATTCTCTAGATTCTGTAACGGCATTGATAGATCCCGTATAAATGTCATTATAGGTGTATTGTCTAGTAGTGCCTATGGTAGTACCCCAAAGATTAATAGGTTCGCCTCTACTGGCGGGAATTATGATTACTGGTAAAATCAAGAAGAAAAATAGTATCAATATGGCGTTTTTCTTCCAATTTATCATTTTGTTTCACTTGATTATGATTAAGTTTCTTTTTCTAATTAGATTTGCATACTATGAAGAATAAGGTCATATTTAAACAAACAGGGACAGTTTTCCTCACTCCTTTTTTACGCCTAACGCTTTTATTATATTTTTAAAAGAACTTAAAAATTGATGGAAAACTCCATAAATCTGATTTGGAATATATTTTTCATCATTGAATTTTTGAAGATAAGCAAATTTAATTGATTTTTTTTTGTTGGAAGGTGAAGAAAGGCGATGTTTGAATCAGCGGATAAATATGAACTTCCAGAAGATGTATCCTTTGTCATTCTCGGAGTGCCTTTTGAGGTCACCAGTACAAGCTCGCGATCTGGAGCAAAAGAAGCGCCGAATGCCATCCGAAAGGCGTTTCAGACTTTTTCGCTCCTCACCGAAACCGGTATTGACATATTCCAGAAAGAAATTCGGGATATAGGAGATATTGAGGTTTATCCCTCCTTATTGGAGGAAACTATAAACGCAATGGAAGAAACTATTTCCTTGATTTTATCGGTTCGGACTAATGATCCCCCTATCCCTATCACCTTAGGCGGGGATCATTTTATCACCTACCCTATTATTCGGAGTTTTCAAAAATCGTATCCGCAGAAATTTGGGCTCATTGTTTTTGATGCGCACGTGGATTTATATGATAAATGGTTATATAAAGAACAATATGCTCATTCTACAGTATTCCATCGCATTCTTGAGTTGCCATCGATTGAGAAAGAGGATTTACTGTTTATTGGTACCCGAGATATTGATTATGAAGAAGCAGAATTCCTTAAAACAAATTCCATAAACCCCATATGGGCACATGAATTTGCCAATTCATCTTTGGAATCATTAATTATCCCAAAAATCCAATCCTTACTTGACCGAAATATTGAACAGGTATATGTTTCTATCGACATCGATGTGTTAGATCCGAGTTCCGCACCCGGGACCGGCTATCCGATTCCCGGTGGATTGTCGTATCGACAACTCTGGCAGTGTCTTCAACTGCTTACCCAACATTTTAAGGTTATTGGGTTTGATCTGGTTGAAGTCTGCCCTCCCTACGACCCATCCGACATAACGGCTATCACTGCTGCCCGGCTTATAATGGAATTCATAGGATTCATCAGTAGAAAAATGGAAAAATAGATGATTCGACTATCTGTAAATATTACAATTCTCTTTCATGAGACTTATTTGTAAACTGGGAAACCTTTATTTTTACGAGAAATTTTTTTCATTCGACTTGAGACGGCCCCAAGCAGCAAAGGAAGGGCGATGGTGGCATCACAGATTACATCGACATACTCGGCTTGCGCATCCACTTTTTTCCACGAGATAGCCTCTTGTAAGCTGGCACCACTGACGCCACCCGGTTCAGGTCTATCGGTGGTGATTTGGATGGCATAATCGAGCCCTTTCGAGGTCACTTGCATTGCCATCGCCACATAATGCTTTGGCGTTCCGCCACCAATGATTAATGCCCCTTTTCGCTTAGAATCGTAAGCGATATCAGTAATCCGCTTCTGATCTCCCAATATATCTACTTTTAACGGATGAGTTTGGCTATACATCCAGATTTGGAACCCTAAGATGGAATCTGCCAGAGCGGGACAAAAGATCGGAATATTCCGCTTAGCCGCTATTTTCATGATCGAGGGCTTCTCCGGAAGTTGGTTCCCAAAATAGGTCAAAAATTCAGAACATGTAAATTCTGTTTTGGAGGATTGTTCTAAGATGGCTTGGATATTTTCTTCTAACATTTCATAAGCTTCGTTCGGAAGCAGGACATTATAAATCCGATTCAACCCTTCTTTACTTAGCGCCTCATCATCAGCAATGGCACTGCCGTGAAAGTGCTTATATCCAAATGCTTCTATTAAATCATGGGTGAGGGTTGCCCCCGTGACAATTAAGACATCTACAACGCCCAATTCAAGAAAATCAATGAGAACCTGCTTCATACCACCCGGAATCATGGCACCTGCGATAGTAAAGAAAATGGTGCAGTCTTTATCTTGCACCATATCCATAAATATCTCGGTGGCTCGAGCCAGATGCTTTGCCCCAAAACCAGCTCCGGTTTTCATCTCGCGCATCAACTGATCGAGGGTCATCTCCGGCGTTACCTTTACATGACGAATTTCTTCTAACTTCATTTTACTCAACTGCCGTTTCTAAGTGATTAAATCTTTAAATTACGTGTTTATGAAATTTCTTAAGATTTATTGTTTATTCTAAGACGATGGAATATGCGTTGTAGAATGAAAAAACAAGGCTATCCCATGAGAAAATGCCTAACTAAATTAGCAGATGGAACATTCAAACCGACATGCGAAGCCATACTACGAGAAAAAGATGGGGTTTTTTCAAGAGTTATCACCGATAGGACTTTACTGCGTCTTGTGCTTTTGGATCAGAAAATCTCTTAAGTGCTTTGACTGCTTCACCTTGCACTTTTTTATCAGCATCTTTCAAGCACATTATAAGCGGTTCCACTGCTTTTGAATCACCTAATTGAGCAAGACTGCTTATCGCATTAATACGAACATTGACAATTCTATCATTTAAACAACTAATCAGCGGTTCTACGGCACGAAGATCACGGATTTTACTTAATATTCGTGCTGCGTCCGCTCGTATATCTTTATTAGTATCCTTTAGGCAACCAATAATAGCGCCTATTGCCTTTGAATCGTTTAAACGACCAAGGGCCGTTAGGGTCACTAATCGCACAATATCGGCATCGTCCTTCAAACACTGAATTAATGGATCCAGAGCGGTCAAACCGAATTCACCTAATGCAGTGGCTGCGGCTTCTCGTATCTCATCGGTTGGATCTTTTAGGCAGTCGATTAGGGGTTTTAAGGTATTGGGATCTTTCAACCATCCTAGAATGGTTATTGCTATGATTCGGACTTCCAAGAGGGTGTCGTTCAAGCAGGTGAGGAGTTGACTAAGTAATTGGGGATGGGCGTATGCTTTTATATTTTTCCGATCACTTTGAACAATATCTGAAATAGTTTGAATGGCATCAAACCGGTCGCTCACCTTAGAACTCTTCAACTTGTCTAAACTTTCCTGAATCTGCTCCATAACAATTTCTGCCTCATTCGATGAATTATCAGTACTACCGATTAAATAACTTATAACTTTTTATCTTGAATACCGGGCTCCCTTAGACACTCGAGTTTATCGAAAAATACAAAGAGCGATTACGATTGAATATCAATGACTTCTATCAGAACCCGAGTATTTGGAAAAAAGCTTTTAAACCGCTCTTGAATACAGCCACTTTAACTAAACTTTTAAAAGAAGTCTATCACTAGAACTAACTCATTTTCAAGAAAATTCAAATTTTTTTTATTTTATTTCTCCTTTTTAAAATCTTTTCTAAAAGGACTTTTTTTTCCTGACAGTTTTCAATGAAATTTTTTAAACCAATACCATTCAACTCATTCTTAAAACTTAAATAATTATCAATGCCACTAGCAGTTATGAAAGGTTATTCTTTCGTCCACAAAATCCTGTTAATTCTTTTCATTATTTTTATGATAAGTTACTGCATTCAATCTATTTCTAGTAAGAATTCACCAACTATTTCTTCGTTGAATCAAGTTTCCCAGATTAATCCCCAAGCTACGAATCAAATCCCCGAATTCTGGAACTTAACGGAACTCCAGAGTATTCCATTAAATATGACGATTCTTAATACCATGTTTCTGTGGGAGGCGACCTATTCTAAAAATTTTACAATACAAGAAATTTATTATACCAGTCAAATTTGGCTAAATAATACCCCTCTACGTGTTTATGGGATTTTAGTTTTTCCCGATAATCAGTCTGGGCAATTGGGGCAGGTTCCTGGAATTTTAGTGATGCATGGGCTTGCTAGCACCCACATTTCAATGATGGATAGGGTATATTTCCTCGCAGCCCAAAATTATACTGTTTTGGCGATTGATTTTCCCGGGCGGGGTAACTCTGATGGGCCACCACCTACCGATGAATGGATTATTCCGGATTTATCGGGATTCGATGGAAATATTACGGCGGACCTCTTGAATCATACGTATTTTTATTTAACAGCCCGGGCGGCTATCCGTGGAGTAGATGTACTCTTGAACCAAAGTATAGTCGATAGCACCCGAATTGCAGTGACCGGAGAGAGCCTCGGTGGCTTAAACTCAATTTTTGCGAGTAGTATCTATTGGCAAAAGGTGAGGACAGCTATACCTGTCATAGCAGCTGGCGAATTGGATATCATAACAGCAACGCCCTATTCCCTGTTTAATATAATTATTAATACCCAGGATCATAATCTGGCTGAACCGCCCCTTTCAGATCTTATTCGGTATATTGATCCGATAACTTATGTGAATACTAGTAATACTCCCTCCACTTTATTTATTTGCGGTACTAATGATGATTTTTTCCCAATAGAAACCTTTAATGACACGTTCTATGCAACCCATAATACAACCAAAGCCATCGCGCTGACGCCGGGTGGGCATCACGGGATTTTCCTTCGTCCAATGGAAGGTACAATGCTGTATTGGCTAAATCACATAATGTGGGATGGTCCCGCGCCGCCCTCCATTCAAGCAATCAGATCTAAAGAATCCACAGTATTTGGTCAGAAACTTAAAGTCCTAGCTAATATTAGCTGTGATGCTCCGATTTCCAAAGTTATACTTGCGTATCATTGGGAAGTAATGGGTATGCCATGGTTTACGCAGGATATGGTAAATATTAGCCAAGGTTTATGGTCCATTGAATTGCGACATCTACCTTTCAATGCAGACATTACCTATTATATCATAGTCGAGATTGAAGGCACATATTATACCATGTTCTCCTCTTATGTTTGGCGGGATTCCCTAATGACGTGGCTTGGAGTTCCTTTTTTTATTCTGATAGGCGTAGGGATTGCGATCCTTATTTTCATTCTCCTACGACGGGATATCCGGAAGGTGAAATCAAATGTAACACCTGCCAATCATCGTAAATTGGTCTATCTATATATACTTCAAGTTGGTGGTTTAGGGGCTACGGAAATTGGAATAGCAATTTGTATATTCCTACCAATCGTGGTTCTGTTGCCTCAATCCAATTCGCTGGGGATTTCTATGGCGACTTTTCTTAATGAGTTTGTCGATATCCTTCCCCTAGCAGGGCTGGTAGTGTTTGGGATATTAATCGCAGGATTTATCCTTTCTTTAAGTTCGCGTCCAATGCTGGGAGGTTTTATTAATCTCGCAATACCTTTAATCGTCTTTATGATCTATCTAACAGCCCTTTTTCTGGTGGGGTCCTTCTTTGAGGATATTGCAGGACTTTTCGTTGGTCCCATAATTGGGATTGGAATTGGACAATTTATTTGGTTCGCATTATGCATTGGCCAGATTTCATTCGGTATCTTCAAGAGAAAATACTTAAAAAAGCTTCGGGTTCCATCAGCATAAGATTTTCCTGAATAATATTAATTTCTGAAGATAAGCTTTTTTAATTATTTAGTCCCCAAACGTATCTGCACATGTAGCCCTAGGTCTAATCCCATAGAATGCGCATAATAAAAAAAATTAATGGGAAATCAGTCTTTTTATGGTCCGATAGAGAGTCCAAAATGGCACTTTGGCTATTGAATCAACTTTAAAAAATTCGCATAAGTTTACTAATTTCTCCTCTAAGGGGACTTGTTGATCCCAGATTTGAGTGAGTGCCATGAACTCCTGATTCATTTCGACTATTGTCATATTTATCACCTACTGTTTTACAGTAAAATCACCTTTAAAAGCATTTTTTATTCATTTGATCAGATTAAACTAATATAAATAGGAGAGATATCTGAAACTATTATGCGCATTTTCCCTTATCGTTTGAATTTGTCATATTTATTCACTTATTCACTATTAATTAACTAGACCGTTAATTGAAGACGAGCTACAATCAAAAATAAATTTGTAAAAAGTGTAATGATTCGTTAGGATTAAATCAAAAAAATTTCTATTGAGAAAAACGGATTTTACGAAAAGAAATCAAAGGTGAATGAAATGGTTGAAAAAATAAAAGTTTCAGTTCCTACGAGAAATATCACGGCAATTTTGGAATGCTCTAATGAATCCCCAAAAACAGTTAAAGCCCTTTTAAAAGCTTTACCTATTAAAAGCACTTTCAACCGCTGGGGCGATGAGGCGCTGTTCGATGTTACCTTCAATGAAAAACTTGAACCAAAAGCAAGAATAGATATGAGCGTTGGTGAAGTGGCATTCTGGCCTGAAGGACCCTCTATTTGTATCTTTTTTGGACCAACTCCTGTGAGTACTGATGATAAACCCAAAGCCTACAGCCCTGTCAATGTTCTTGGTAAGATTATTAAGCCCGCCCCTAAAATATTTTCCGCTGTTGAAGATGGAGATGACGTTATTTTAGAAAAAGCTTGATGTAGTTCCATTTTCGGAAAAATGCTTTAAAGCCTATCAAGATACTAAAAATTGAGGTGTTGTTAATGAAAACTTTGGTTACAGCAATTTTTGATCCGGAAATTCTTGAGAAATTGAAGGAAAAAGTTGAGGTAACTTATGAGCCATGGCTTAATGCCGATGGGAAATTGCAAATTAAGCAAGCAGATAATTTAGTTAATTATCTGAATGAAAATAATATCGAAATTTTTATTTGCGAGCCAGAGGTTCTCCGAAAAGATGTGTTGGAAAAATTAACAACACTAAAATTAATCATTTGCGCGAAAGGGACTGAATTTTTTATAGATTTTGATGTTGCTACTGAAAAGAACATTATCGTGGCATACACCCCGGGTCGGAATGCAAATTCAGTGGCAGAATTTACCATTGGTCTCATTCTTGCGGTCACCCGGGATATCATTAAAAATCATAATTTAGTGAGCAATCAGAAGTGGCCTATCCTTTCTGCCTATGCCGATCGCGGAATTGAATTAAACCGAAGGACGGTCGGAATTATCGGATTGGGTGCGATTGGTTATCGGGTTGGGACTATTTTAAAAACATTCGGAATGAATATCTTGACATATGATCCCTATGTAAAAAAGGACCGCTTGACCACTCTTGAGGCAAAACAAGTTGATCTTGATACTTTAATGAAAGAATCAGATATTGTAACGGTCCATGCCGCGGTAACGGATGAAACGATCGGGATGATTTCAAAGGAGAAACTGGAACTTATGAAACCCACTGCATTTTTCATAAATACTTCGCGCGGGAAATTAGTTGATGAAGCCGCTTTAACAGAATTATTAGAACAGAAGCGGATTCGTGGTGCTGCATTGGATGTTTATGAACGGGAACCCATCAAACGCAAGAGCAAATTGCTTGAATTAGATAATGTTATTCACACTTCCCACATTGGGGGCTCATCCGCGGACGTTCCCTATTATAGTTCCAAAATGTCTTATGAGGAAGTATTACGATATTTAGATAAGAAACCCCCGTTTAATTGCTTAAATCCTGAAGTATTAAAAAAACTATTTAAAAAATAGGTGATTTAAATGAGCGAATATGAAGAACAGAAAAAAAAAGTTGTTGAAGCCTCTAAAAAGTTTGTTAAAGAGGGTCTGACTGTTGGGGTGTCAGGTAATATTAGCTTAAGGACGGATAAAAAAGCATCTTTGATGGCAATAACTCCGAGTGGTAAAAATTATGATGAACTAGCTCCAGAAGATGTTATAATCGTTGATTTCTCTTCTGAAGATAATAAGATAACAGTCAAGGAAGGCAATAAATCGCCCTCTTCTGAGAGTATCCTACACTCCATGATTTATAAAGCCCGGAAGAATATAAATGCTGTGATTCATTATCATGGACCCTTTTCTACCGCGATAGGTCTCGTCCTTGAGTCAATCCCCGTAATTCTAGATGATCAAGCTTTTTTTCTAGGTGGTGAAATTAATGTAACGCGGGATTATGCGGTTTCTGGGTCCATCGAAATGGCTACTCAGGTGATTGAAGCTTTGGGGAAAAAAAATGGTGTAATCATCCGCAATCATGGGGCGATAGGAATTGGAAAGACTATAGATTTTGCTTTGGAAGCTTGCCTATACCTTGAAAAGACAGCCAGAATCTATATATATGCGTCCCAACTTGGTGGCAAAATAAAAGTGTTAGATGAAAAGGCTATTAAAAATGCTATGAATATCTTCAATGCCATGCGTTACGGCTAAGGATAGTAAGGATCATCCTATTTTTTACTTTTAGTCAGATTCCATTCCACGGTTAAACCATTGGTATCATCAAGGGCAATCGATACTTTCCCATTGGGCGATTCGCGGGGAGATATCCATTGCCCTTGAATCACTTTACCATCGGTTTTGCCTTGAAAGGGATAAGTAGGATAAATTCTTCGGATCGCTTGGGTATCAAAGACAATTTGTTCTAAATTGTAGGAGGAGGAACTAGTTTTTTTCCCATTCACTTCAGAGACTGTATTAGCTTTACATCCTCCATCATAGGCGAAAGATATTATCAGGTCATAGGTGCCCTTTTCTCTATCTAAATTTAAAGAAATTATCTTTAAACTATTTTTTGTGGGATTAGGGGAGAGTTGCCCTGTACATTCTGCTACAGTTGTAGTTTTCTCTTCTTGAATTCCCCACGGCTCTTTGTGAGTATAGATTTTTACCTTTTTATATGAGATTGAATATGTTCCTTGTAACCCTTTCTGATTGAAGGCAGTCCCCCAGGGGATTATTTTATTTGGGGTTAGATTAAGCGGGATGGTCATTTGAACATCGAGATTTACTCCCAATTTTACATTTACATTTGTTGATGATTCATGATCGATTTTTCTATGATACTTCAAAGTCCCCACCCAACGGTTCTCGCTAATTTGAACCTTTTTTTCAGCGATTTTGTCTTTTAACTCGGTCTTTTGAAGCGGTGAAAGAGGTATTTTTAAGATGTTACAGGAATTATAGATAAAAATTGTATCTTCTGTAATATCACTTGAGGAAGGAGCCTTATAGGAGAATTTAATAGTCCCGGTTCCAATTTGAAACACTTTCAATGCAGGATCGATGTCACATGGTGTACCCCCTAGGATTTCTCCCTCAACCGCCTGTATCACGATCCGATTGAACTCTCGAGATGGGTTCCCTTTGTCATCTTTCAAATCGGTTAATTCTACAGTGATTATCTCATTCGGCGCGACCTCGTCCCGTTCTAATCTTATCTTACATGTCACAGGACTCTGCTCAAAGTTCCAGAGCATCTTTTCGAGAGGCTTGCTTTTTCTCATCTCTGCATCTTTATTATCAAACATTCGATTATAGTGTGAGGGGATCGAGTTCAGCGAGCTTTCGGTAACCCACGTTTTAATAGGTTCCTCTGTCAATCCATTGTAGAATAAACTAATAGTCAACCTCGATTTAATTTCTTTACCATTAGCATCCGTTTCCCCTTCAATATCTTCCTCAAAACTGCCCCTAAAAAGATATTCAACCTGATCTGATTCCAATGTAACTGGTTTAACCATACCAAGCTGTTTGGTTGAAACTATATTGAAATATTTGGTTGTAAATACCTCAACTAATTTAGTGTCAAGCGCGGGTAGATTTTGGATTTCTACTAGAATTGCTCTTCTTTTACATTCAACAACCATAAAAATCCCCTTACATCTGAATTATCTAACAGTTTGAAGATAATTTTACCTGCTTAAAAGGCTTATCAGTCTGAATTAGTACCACTTAAAAAGTCGAAAAAAAGAGATTATTTCTCACGGCAAGCGACAAGTAGATTAATCTAGTCCCTCTACGAATGACATTAAATCCTGAAAAATTTCCAAGTTGTAGCGGGCGCTTTGAACTACTTTTTTACTATGGAAATTGAAACTGACCCCGACACAAAGTTTGAAAATAAAATAAAAGTGCTGGATGAAAAGGCGATTAAAAATCGCAATGAATATCTCTAATGCCATGCGTTATGGCTGATTAAACGCTCACTATTACGCCTTTTTTTGGCTAAATCAAAAAATATCTTTTAGGGCTAAATTAAGAAACCTATTTTTCATTGCACCTATAAACTAGTTAATTAGTGATTAAGTTTTTATTAGAAAATAATTCCAATATATTCATAAAGAATTTGTGAGGGTTTGGTATGGCAGGACATCTCGGATATCTAATCGCAGGTGGTGTGATTTGCGGCGAAGGAGTACCCTTATTAATTTTAGGGGTGATGTATCGATTCATATTTGCTGGGATTCCCATGCTTTATTTTCTGTGGAATGTCTTTATTATAATTGGAGCAATTTCTACAGTCGTTGGATCAATACTTCTTATCAGTGGGATGTATAAATACAGTCATCGCTACGATGCCGTATAACTTGATAATTTTTCCTCTTTTTTTGAAGGTAATTAGGTTAAATTATTCATCAAGTCCATCGATGAATGACACTAGATCCTCGAACTTTTCTAAGTTATAGCGCGCGCTTTGAACGACTTTTTTACTATGGGAATTGAAACTGACCCCGACACAGAGTTTGAAACAGGGAATGTCGGTGGTTCCATCGCCCACATGGACAATCGATTCAAGGGGAACATTTTCTTTTTTGACGACCTCGTGGAGGATTTGCACCTTATCAACGTCGTAGTTAGTGTCTTCAAATGGTAGGTAGGTATCATAGAAAATATTATTGGTATCAAATAATGGCACCATGGAAAATACATATTTAAAGGGCTGGGGATCAAAGCGTCTGAGTACTGTGAGAATGGTCGGTCGTGGGCCTGCGGAATTAATAAGGAGCACGTAACCTTTGTGAAATAATGCTTCTATTGTCTCTTTCACATGGGGGTGAAAGGTTTCTTTGGTTCCAGCAAGGATAAAATCTTCATACCGCAAGTTATATTTTTTAAAGAGAATATGCTCCGAATCGCGAAATTCTTTACCATTAATTATTCCTTTGGCATAATCCTCTAAATTTCCTTCAGGAATTCCCTTTATTTCTCTAATCAAGCCCCAAGAGTTCATTTGGGTGACCAGAACTCCATCGAAATCAAAACTAATGACTTTATGCTTTTTCATGATTATTCCTCTTCTGTTTTGGAGAAGTCTTGTTCAAACTCTCGAACTATCTTATTTAAAGGACTCTCTTTCCGTAAATCGACTACCCGTTTGCCTTTCCGCCCTATTTGGGGCAGTTCCTTCACGAATTTAATTACGGTGGGGGAAAATTTGGTTTCGGTTTTAACAGCACTGATAAGTTGGTTCTGCAAGGACTTTGATTCAGGCGCTTGGATATAGAACCGAATCACATCAGAATCCTGCTCTGTATCAATGACGCAAAGGAAACTCTCAATATCCTGCGAAAACATGGCATTTTCTATGGTATGAGAGCTTACAAGCGTGCCTTTCACTTTCATTAAATCATCAAGCCGCGTCTCAATTAATCGCAATTTGATATGGGTCCTCCCACACGAGCAATCGCGACCTAGCAACGCCGATTCATCCCCAGATTTATAGCGGATCGCTAAGGTCCCAGTCTTCGTTAAGGTAGTAAAAACTAATTCCCCTTTCTTGCCCTCCGTTAAGGGTTCTCCGGTGGTAGGATCGATGACTTCAACAATCACTTCGTCTTCACACCAATGATAGCCATTTTTTTCTTCGCATTCGGCACCGGCGCCTATTTCACTTAAACCATAGCCTATTCGACAATCCACATTCCATATTTTCTCAATTTTTTCTCGTACGGGGGGCGGGACGGGTTCTCCCAACACATACGCTTTCTTTAGCGTTGATTTCGAAGGATCCCCCCCTGCCTTTATCCAAGTATGCCCCCATCGCAAAAAGTATTGGGGTAACCCTGCAAATGCCGTTGGTTTGAAAAATGGATTCGTAATATTACTGATATGCGCCCAGCCTGTTGGGAGGGTCGAGGCGGGAATGATAAATGCCCCAATTGCCTTAGCCCCATCATGGATCACCTGCCCCGCAAAAAACATCCCGTAGGGCGTCGTATTATATACAATATCCCCTTTAGTAAATCCCGCAGTAAGTAGGCAGCGAGCATTCTGGAGAATATATTGATCCCAATCCTGATACGTAAAAAAAACAATGGTCTCGCCCTTTCCTGACGTACCGCTTGTTGTATGTAATTTGTGGAGATTCATTTTATCTCCCACGGCGACAAAGGGATTTTTCACAATATCTACTTTGCTAGAGAAGGGAATTTTTTGCAAATCTTCAATTGTTTTAATATCATCTGGTTTTAGATTCGCCATTTTCAGTTTATTGTGATATAGTTCTGTATTTTCATAGGCAAATTTAATGAGTTTCTGTAACCGCTTCTCTTGAAGCTTAATAATTTCATCCGGTGGCATATATTGCATTTGGATGAATTCTTTCAGGCTCATGGCATTCCTCTATGTTCTTTGTGTTTTGTTCACCTTTTTTTCTATCCATAACATACTAAAAATGGCATTTAAAAGTCATCTTTTATATCCTTAAAGATCTGTAAGGCTATTGAGTTTCATAAGGAAAAATTACTTTTTCCATTTAATTTTTGAATTGGGTTTTGAATGGATGCGCTCA
>CAYGYC010000042.1:0-18454 GCA_964353755.1 uncultured archaeon
ATCATCCAAGGGGACACGATGTAAATCAAATCCTAGGGCTTCTGTCTTTATTCCTAGGCTTAATCCTAACAACTGTGGTAGAAAGAGCATTGGGATTCCTATTGGTTCCCCGTATAGTTCCTCTATTTTTAGTTGAATAAGATCAAATTGGATTCCACAAAAAGGACACGTTGTCACTAGACATTGAGCTCCTGCTTCTTTGGCGCTGAGCAATTTTTGTCGTGCAAGTTCAATAGCAAGTTTCTCATTTACTGCCAAAACAGGTGCGCCACAACATTTCAATTTCTCTCTCCATTCAATGCTTTTAGCTCCTGTCAATTCCACGAGTTCATCAATCTTATGCGGCATTTCGGGATTGTCAAATTGCGAAATTTTGGAAGGGCGAAGGAGATGACAGCCATAATGCACCGCTACTTTCAATCCATTCAAATTTTTAACCATTTTCTCTTTAAATTTACCTTTAATAAAATCGTCACAAAGCAATTCCGTGAAATGTTTTACCTCTCTCACTCCAAATACTTTTAATCCAAGATGCTCAAGGCTATTGTTTACTTCATTTCTGATTTTCTCATTTGTTTGTATAATGTGATTTGCTTCCTTTAACGTTTCATAACACCCGTTGCAGAGAGTAACGACATCTAATCTCATTCTCTCAATTAGTGCTAGATTTCTTGCTGCAAGAGTAATCCATGAGTTAAAATCCAGCGAGCGAACAGATACGGGTGGACAGCAACTAGCCCCTTCAATAGGTACTAATTCGATATCTAATTTATTTGCTACTTGGCGTGCAGCGGCATCGTAACTGTTCGCCCTTGCTGGAATGGTACAGCCCAAGAAGTATGCATATTTCATTTTTTCTCCTCCCCGGTCTTTTCTTTCGCTTTTATTAAATTACATAATCCGCTTCGCTCTAAAATTTCTTTCACCGCTGATGAATCAACCGCTGGAATTTCAGGTAATCCTAGATCGTCCCGTTCCTCCTTCTGGAAATCCGTTACTTCTGCTGTTACTCCTAATTTATAGATGTTTTCAGCTAATTGCTTCAATCCTCTTGGAATTATGTTACTCTGAACTGCAAGGTTTTTCAAGGCAAAGAAAACATTTGAAATTTCCACTCCTTGCGGGCATCGTTCATTGCAAAGATAGCATGTAGCACAAAGCCAAAGGGTGCTAGATTCCAAAACCTCTTTCTTTAATCCCAGTAAAGTCATATGAATTATTTGGTGCGGCATAAGTTCCAAGGCATTCAAGACAGGGCACCCCGCAGAGCAAATCCCGCATTGATAGCAGTATAAAATCGTCCTTCCTTCGTAAGTATTAGCCACTTGATATTTAAACTGGGAATCCAAATCCGAACTTTTAATAGGTTTTTTAAATTCTATCTCGATATCTTTCGTGATTCATCCTCTCCTAAAAGAGATTTTAATATTTGAGGGAAATTCCACAATTCTTGAAAGGTTAAAGCACTATTTGGACAAACTTCTTCACATTTTCTACAAGCGATGCAGTTTAATGGATTATATTTGATATCTCCAAATCCTAATGCCCCTTTTGGTAATTCTATAGGGCGCTCCGGCTGTTTTATCGCTAATTTTTTAATGAGTTGATACATTTTTTTACGATTTTCAGGTAATTCATTTAATGCAATTTCTGACATTTTGAATATCGCCGGCAAGTCCCATTGCGGCGTTAGAATCACTGCCGCCTCGGGACAGATGTTTTGACAACTGCCACAGGCCATACATTTATTGATATCCCAGGTTATTTCTCCAAATCCCACTAAATATTTGGGATCCATCAAATTTGCATATTTGTCATCAATGTGTGGAAGTGGAATTAAGGCCAATTTTGTTAAATCAAATTTAGATTGAGTGCTAGGGAGTTTCTCCTCCAGTTGAAGACATTTAGTACTTAAAAATTCGATAGCTTCCCCTTGGAACTGAATTTTCGCCTTTATTTTTGGGTCCAATTCTAATTTTTGTAACTCCAAATATTGGTTGCTCATGCCCCGTAGGTTCCTTGAAATGGCTTTTATTTTTTCCACGTTTAATTCATCGTCTATGGGCAAAGATAAGAAAAATTGCATGGAGTTAATAAACGGAATACTAATATCTTGAAAAAGTTTTTCAAACTTTGTCAAAATTCGTGGAATATCATATAAATAATAAATCTTCTCCAATCCTACAACATCAACCATTTTATTTTTAACCAATCTTAAAATGTGTCTAACAATCGTCTTCTCGTTTAGATTACTTAATTGAGCTAACCTTTGAATATTCAACGGGCCATATTTTTTTAGAATTGTTAAGATTAAACCCCGTTCGAAGTCGATATTCAAAATATCGGCGATAAACTTCTCTAATTGCTGAGATTTCAGTTTATCGTCTGTCTCCTCAACCAGATAAGGTTCTTTTTCATGAACCATTTTAACACGATACATCTCATATAACTCCTGGAGGGCTTCAATCCGCTCTCGGTGAACTTTAGGCTTAGCATCGGTTGGTTTGAGCAATTTTTTAAGATTATTTAATGCATTACTTAAATTTTCAACAGCTTCATTATAAATTTCATCCGACCTCACCCCAATCTTAAGAATCTTCGTGAGGAGATCCTTTGTCATTAATAAAATAGAAGGAATTAGTGATTTCGAGGACGCTAACAAATTTTTCTTATATTTTTCTAATATTTGCATCTCTTTTGAAATGAATCGATAAAGCTTCGGGTATTCTTTTATAGTATCATAATAATTTCCCTTATCTGACTTTTTCATAGTAATTTCCTTTCGATCTAAAAGGGAAATGATGTTTGTCACCAGGTCTTTAGATTGAATGCGGGTCTTTTCTTCGATCTGTTCATTTGTAAGAGGACCATACATTTGCAATGTCCAAATCATCGTTGCTCGGATTATCTCATCGCGTACTTTTGTTCTAAGCAAAGAAAGATACCTTTCTAAAGAAATACGCCCTTCTTTAAATCCCCGCGATATTAAAGCCAACGAAAATGAGCCCTTTTTATATTTTAGTTTATTTACCAGATCTTTAATTATAGAGTTTAGTTCCTCGAAATTTTCCTCTGTCATTTTGGAACTTTGAAGCGAATCCAGGGTTTCTCCTATTTTTTGAATCAACTCTTCAAATTCATCCATTTTTGTGGCTGTATCTGCGCTAGAAAACCTTTTCAAATTTTTATCTATTCTATTTAGGGTTAATAACAAAAGATCTAAGGATTGATTTATATTTTGAATCGGTTTGCTTTCTTCATGAATTACATTGGATTTTGCCAAATTTTGTATCCGAATATTCATTAAATCCAAAAGTTTTGTTTGAGTTTTTAATAAATACTCATCCTGAAACTCTAGCTTTTTCAAAGAGTCATAAATAGATTGAATGATTTTCTTGTTTTCAATCTTGTCCAATATGTTGTTGGATAGAAAATACTCATGAATATATCCAAAAAATTCTCTGAGAAATTGAGTGAAAGAATGCCGAAATGGAATATAATATTTCTGAATTGAGGAAATCTCATCTGTTATTTCCTCTTCTGATAGAAGAACCCGCTTTTCCAATCCAGATAACTTTAATATCATCTCATACAGAAGATTCCTTTTTGTCGGAATATCTTTTTGCGTCAACTCTTTCACATCAACCTTTCTTATTTTCGTTTCAATTTCAATCTGGCATTAGAGTGACCAACTTTCTGAAATGTATTTAATGCCTCTTCAATGGATTCCAAAAATATATGGACATCAGCTGAAAAGAGGCCAAACATTTTAATTCTTTCAGGTTCCCAACCTATTGCTTCTAATATATCTTTAACAATCTCCACCATTAATTTGGTTTTAGTATTTCCTTCTAAGTAATGGCATTTACCTGCTTCACATCCAAAAATTAATATCAAATCTGCACCGAATTCAAAGGCGGTGAGAATATCTAACGCAGAGATGCGCCCTACACAGGGAAGGCGGATAAGCCGGACATTTTCTGAGTATGATTTTCGAAGCATTCCTGCAAAATCAATGGTTGCATAGGCGCATTCTTCACATACAAATCCTAGAATGATCGGGTCATCATTATCAGGAGCATCTGCCAGAATAGATCTAATCTGCGCGAATAATTGGTCTCTTTGAAGTGATTCTAATTGAACTGCGTTTGTTGGGCATAAACTTACGCAAGTTCCGCAACCTTTGCATTGTTTTTGGTCAATAGTAGCAATATTCTTCTCATTTTTTTCAATCATTCTCGGAATTCTAAACGGACAAATCTGAATACACAGTTCACATCCGTTACATAAATCCTCATTTACTACAGAAATGGCGCTTTCTTTTATATAATTCTCCGTGGGGTATTCTTTCATGATCGATATAGCTATTGCATGGGCATCTGAAATACATTCAGGAACTAATTTGGGTCCCATAGCAGTTCCGCAACTATAAATTCCTATGCGATTCGTATCAGTTTGCTTTAATTTTTCGTAATATTCTTGAATGAATCCATTTGCTTTAATTTTTAAGTTGATTATTTCAGATAACTGGGGAGGAATTCTAGTGGGGAGCATTGCTGTAGAAAGAACTATTATATCACTTTCATAATTAATTTGTTTCGCGAGTATTGTATCAATTAATTCTGTTATCAACGATTCTGATTCAATATATATGTTTCCCATCTTTCCTCTAACAAAATCAATACCCAATTCTCGTGCTTCTCGATATAATTCTTCATCTAAAAAGGGGGTTCGAATATCAATGTAACTGATACATATTTCACATTCCTGGATCCTTTGTTTAATTTCTATCGCTTGGCGAATAGCAGTGGAACAACAGTATTTACTACAATATTCCGCTTTTCCTATCTCTCTCGACCCTACGCATTGAATCATTAATATTCGTTTGGGGACTTTACCTGTACTAGGTTGAATAACCTTTCCTTGAGTAGGACCTTCTGAATCCAGCATTCTTGCAAGTTGCAACTGTGTGAGGATATTTGCTGTCTTTTCTAGCGGATACACGCTTCTCTTTTCAGGCTGATATAATTCATATCCCGTGGCAAAGACCAGGAAGGATGTTTTAATAGTCTCTTCGATGGTCTCCTGGGAAAGAGCTATAGCGTTTGTAGGGCAAATTTCTTCACATAAAGTGCAATTGGGCAAACATTTCTCCCGATTAATAATAATTGAATCACAGAAAGGTGGTTCTATGATCTTGTCTATCGCTTTTATTGTAGATAATCCTTCATTTATTGGATTAGGCGAAGACACTGGGCAGATTTCAATACATTTTTTACATTGATCACAATTATTATTAATATATGAGCGTACCTGTTGAATTCGAATGCTAAAATCACCGAATGACCCTGCGATCCATTTTATTTCTGTCTTTAATTTAAATTCAACTTTTTTTCCTTCTAAATTTTTCAAATAATTCAATATTATTTTTTTCCCACTCAAATTGAAAGGCATGACATTCTGTAACTGAACGAGGTGTCCTCCTATCCACGGATTTTTTTCTATAATAAGCACATCAAATCCAATTTCACAAAAATCAGTTGCTAATTGTAACCCTGAAATTCCTCCTCCCACAATTGTGATATGTTTAGAAAAGAATACTTCCTTTTTCGGAATAGAAATCGCCTGGCTTAACTTGGCAATCGCAGCTTTAATTAAAATAATTGCTTTCTGAGTCGCTTTTTCCTTATTGCGATGTACCCATGCACATTGTTCTCTAATATTCACTATTTCAAAATTGACATCCAGATTTCTGGCTTTTAAAATGTTTTTTATAGGCATCTCTATTATTTGAGGCGTGCATGCGGCAATTACATATCTATCATAACTTCCACTTTGCACGATTTCTACGAATTCATTTAATCTCGCCTCAAAACAAAAATCATTGAAATTAAATATTTTGATAATTTGCTCCTTCTCCTCAAATTGCCTTTGTATTTTAACATAATCTAAACTAGATTCGAGACTTCCTCCACAATTGCACACGATTAACGCAATTTTTAGATTTTGAGCGCTCATCAGATTAATTCTTCTCCGTAATATACTTTAATGCATTAAATGCAGCTGATTTTGCGAGTGTAATAGAAGTAGGAAAATCCATTGGGGCTACAATCGTTCCACAGGTGAATATTCCTTCAAAATTCGTTTTGGTGATATCTTCAGGCTGCGATTTAATAAATCCATATCCATCAAATTCAATTTCTCTTTTCTTCAATATTTCACATATCTCCGTATTGGGAATTAATGCGGGGGTCAAAACCACTAAATCAACCGAGAGTTCAAATGAACGCTGGAGTAGCGTGTCCACCATGAGAACTTTCATACTACCATCTTGTTCTTGGAGGATTTCTGCCACTTTCCCTCGAAGGAAGTTAATCCCTGCCTCCCGGCATTCCCGATAATAGTGCTCAAGAACTCCAAAAGTTCGTATATCCATATAAATAATATAAATCTGACAGTGAGAATCCCGTTCCTTTTCAATTATCCGTGCATGTTTGCAGGCATACGAACAACAGATAGTAGAGCAGTATTTTTGGAATGTTTCATCCCTTGATCCCACGCATTGAATCATAACCAGAGTTTGAACTGGTTTTTTATCGGAGGGACGCAGTAATTTTCCCCCCGTCGGCCCATTGGGGTCTATCATTTGAGCCAATTCTAGTTGAGTTATAACATTTTCATATATTCCATATTTTAAATTGATTAGAGGAGAAGGATTAAATTCTTTATAGCCCGTTGCAAGAATGATCGCATTGGCTTTTAACTCTAATTCGGTCGCCTGTTCAGTTAAATTAATGACCCCTTCAAATGGACAGGCATCCTGACATCTTTTACATTCTGATGGACATCTGTCCCGATCAATTTTGTAGGTTTGCGGAATACACTGTTGCACAGGTACATAAATCGCTTTTCTAGGGATTTCACTCCATCTACTTGGTTCTAGGTTAACAGGGCAAGCTTCTTCACATTTCCCACATCGGGTGCAATTATTGCTTACGTATTTGGGATCCTGCAAAACTTTTACTTTAAAATCTCCCCTAACACCATCAATTTCTTTCACTTCACAATTGGTGAGTAGTTTAATTCGCGGATGTTCTTTTATTCCCGCTCGATAGAAACATTTTCGAATACCTGGTTTCAGCATGGTTGAACCAATACAAAAAGAACAGTCATCCGTGGGGAATACCTTGTATAGTTTTTGAACATTCCCCCCTGCATAGGCCAATTTCTCAATGAGATAGACATTTATATTACAATCTGCTAATTCAAGAGCCGCTTGTAAACCAGCGATTCCTCCACCAATGACCACAACTGCTTTCTCTGATCGCATCAAATTAATTTCACCTAGTATTATCGATTTTGAAGGCGTAACTTTAAAATTTCAGATTCCAATTCATATAATTCATCTTGGATCTTCTGAGTTTTATTCGTAAACTCATCCTCTGAAATTGAAAGTGTTTTTTTTCGTGTAACTAAACTTTTTAATTCCTCCTGCTTCTCTTTTATATTTCTTTTTATTTCATCAAACCTTCCTTTATTTTCTTTTAAACTTAATTTCCTTTTTTCACTTGTTATTGATTTGTGGTTTTCTAAATCGTCAAGAATTTCTTTTTATTTTCTTTTTGATTCGTTCTTCACTTTAGTCATCCTATTTTACTATTAGAGGATCCCTCGTTGCGTTACGAGTGGTTTCTATAAGGCCATACTTTTTGCTTATAGAGCATCCCATGATCCTTTCACTTATTTTCTAACCTATTTAATTCACTTATTTGTTTGCAGACCTCTTCGATGATTTCTGCAAATTTCGTGGCTTCCGCAGCCGAAACTTGAAACATTTGTACTCGCTTTTCATTTATGCCCATAGTTGTTAACAACTCCTGAACGAACTTTACTCGCCGTTCACATGCGAAATTCCCAGTTTTATTCACACAATCACCCGAATGTCAGCCTATACAAAGGACTGCATCTGCTCCATCAACTAATCCGCGTAATATATGCGTAATATCGACCCGTCCAGTACAAGGTAAGGGAATAATCCGGACACTTGGATTATACTGAATTTTCAAGACACCCGCTAAATCCGCTGCGGCATATCCACACTGCATACAAGCGAACATTAAGATTTTTATATTCTCTTCAGGCAACTTACTTCCTTCTTTCTTCATTTTTAAAAATATGATCTATTTGCGTAATAATCTGCTCATCTCTCCACCATCGTAAGTCACGAGCTCCAACTGGACACCCTGCAACACAAATCCCACAGGCCTTACATTGAACATCCGTGGTTTGAGAGATTACTTTTTGAGGATTCAATTCAATCATCGAAATTGCTCCATATGGACAGAGCGATTCGCATAATTCACATCCTACACAGAGTTCTTCATCAACCTCCGCAGTTATTAATTCTAATTCAATTCCTTTCAATTGAATTGCTACCATACTCGCACATCCACGTGCGGAAGAAATTGAATCTGCAATATCTTTTGGAAATGAGGCACAGGTATAAATTCCAGGCACTCGCGTTTCTACAGGTCTGAATTTTAAGTGGAGTTCTTCAACAAATCCATCCTCAGACCGGGTTATTCCCAACGTTTCACAGAGGTTCCCTAATCCTTGGGCTCCTTCTTGGCCTACGGAAAGAATAACATAATCGACTGGCATCGATAAAAGGGTTCTTGAAAAAGTATCAAAGACTTTTATTAAAATTTTCCCAGCTTCTTCCGTTAATTCGATTTCTGGTGGGCTATCTTTGGTCCATCGAATGGTTCTCACACCTTTCTGTTGGACTCGCACAAAATTCTCTTCCATATATCGTCCAAATGCACGAAAATGCTCTTTAAATAAGATAAATACCTGTGCGGAAGGCAGCTTTTCCTTTATTACTTCGGAAAGCGCAATGGTGACATTACAACAGACCCGTGAACAATGAACATTTCCCTTTTCCCCCGAATACGCTCTGGACCCTACACATTGAATAAATGCTACACTCTCTAAGGTGTTAATTTTCCCCTCTTTCCATTTTTCTTCAAATTCAAGGCTGGTCAGCACATTTTCTATCTTTCCGTATCCATAATCTCCGAGATCTGGTTTATAGACCTGCATCCCGACAGCCACAATTATTGTTCCCACTTTAACGTGCATCTCGTCTTTATTGATGCTAAGAGTTGCTGTAAAATTCCCAATATAGCCCTCTAATTTCACAATTTCAGTATCAACATACATTTTAACATTACTATAACTCTTTAATTCTTCTAATTTCCTCTCTAATATGTCCGAAGCTAACTCTTTTGACGGGAAAACCTTATAAAGATGACGAAGTCTACCACCCAGTTCTTTCTCCCGTTCGACAATGACAACCTGAAGACCTTTTTTTACCAAATCTAATGCAGCCATTATCCCGGAAATACCCCCCCCAATGATGAGAACAACTGGAATAACTTCGATATCCATTGTCGGAACCTGTTCCAAACCACAAACGCGACCAATTCCCCCATTTACTAAATCTAATGCCTTTTTTGTTGCTTCTTCCGGTTTGGTTTGATGAACCATGGCACACTGTTCTCTTATATTTACTGGTCCGGTAAAATAATAGCGCGACAAACCAGCGGATTCTACACAATTACGAAAGGTCTGTTCATGAATCATGGGTGTGCAGGACGCAACAATAACCCGGTTTAAATTAAATTCTTTTATTTTTTCTTTAATCAAATCTTGCCCTGGTGCAGAGCACATGAAAAGATAATCTGTCGCAAATTCCACATTAGGATGTTTTGCTACTTCTGCTACTATCTTTTTGACATCCACTACACTGGAAATAATCCCGCCGCAATGGCAAACAAATACACCAACACGTGATTTTTCAGTGCTATCAATCGCCTTAATTAAAGGCTTTTCTTTAAAATGGGTAGGCGGAGCCAAACCTGCGGAAGCAGCAGAGGCTGCTGCCTTTGCTTCAATAATGGTATCCGCCCCATCACGAGGTCCATGTGAAACTCCAACTAAAAAAATACCCGGAATTGTAGTTTCTATCGAAGCTAAATTCGGATGTGCTTCTTCAATAAAATTATCTTCTCCTAATGATAAATTTAACAACTCTATGATTTTCTGCGAAGATTTAGAGGGAACAAATGCGCAGTTAAGAACAACTAAATCTACATTTTCAATAGAAACGGGTTCGTCACTTTCAGTATTTTCCAATCTTACCATTAAATTCTTTGTTTGCGGGTCTTCGTGAATTTCTGCTACCCGTCCCCGAATGAAATTAATTCCATATTGGTCCATTGTGGTTCGATAATAACTTTCAAATCTCTTTCCCGCTGCTCTAATATCGATATAACAGATGTAAATTTCAGCATCAGGTTCATGCAATCGGAGAAAACGTGCATTCTTCATTCCAAACATACAGCAGACTTTATTACAATAAAGATGGTTTATCTGATCATCCCGCGCCCCCACGCAATTTACAAAAATCACCTTTTGAGGACATTTTCCATCACTAGGGCGAATGATTTCCCCGCCGGTAGGGCCTGTCGGGTGAGTATACCGTTCAAACTCCAGAGAGGTGATCACATTCTCGTAAATACCATAACCATATTCTTCTTTTATTGACGGATCGAATTGATCAAATCCTGTTGCAATTATGATAGAACCCACATGCAGGTCGATTTCTTCGGGTTTCATACTGAAATTGATTGCCCCCGTTGGGCATTGATTTTCACACATGCCACATTCTAGGCAATAATTCTTATCAATTCTTGTAACTAACGGGATCTGCTGTGGAAAATCAAGGTAGATGGCAGAACGAGTTCCCAATGATATATCATATTTTGATGGCATTTCTACGGGACAGGTTTGAACACATTTCTGACAGCCAGTACACTTTGTTTCATCCACATAGCGGGGCTGTTTAACAACTTTTACATGGAAATTTCCTTGGTTCCCAGAAATTTCCTTCACTTCTACCAGCGTAAGAAGAGTAATATTGGGATGCGTCCCGATGGAACACATTTTGGGGGTTAAAACACAGGCGCTGCATTCGTCATACGGAAAAATTTTATATATCTGGGCATATTTCCCGCCGATAGTCTGCTCAATGTCTAATAAATAGACCTTATACCCAGCTTCTGCTAAATCCAGCGCGCAGTCCATTCCACCGATCCCAGCACCAATGATGCAGATGTCATTGGACCTTTCATCATCACTAACCAATTTTTAATTTCACACCTTACTCTTTCACATTTATAGCTTTAATTGTATCTGTAAACTCTTTAATTATTTGAGCAAATTTATTGCCTTCACTTGCAGAAATCCAATCCAATCGTAATCGATCAGGATTTATTCCAGCCATTTTCAGTAAATCTTTGGCAAGTTTTACCCGCCGTTCCGTCTTATAATTTCCCGAGATATAATGGCAATCCCCTAAGTGGCAACCGGTTACTAATACGCCATCTGCTCCATCCAAAAAAGCATTTAGTATATGTTGAATCGATACCCTTCCACTACACATCACACGGATTGGTCGTATGTTTGAGGGATATTGAAAACGGCTCACCCCTGCATTATCCGCTCCCGCATAGCTACACCAGTTGCAGAGAAAGGCAATAATTTTGGGTTCGTCCGGATCGAGATTTTCCAAACCGGCTTTAATCATTGCATTGATTTGAATATCCCCAAAATTTCTAATAGTTATTGCATTAACCGGACAACCTGCGGCACATACCCCGCATCCCTTGCAGAGACTAGGATTTATCTGCGATTTAAACTCGTTTTTCTCCGTTTCTACAAGTTTCGCAGCTCCATAGGGACAATTTAATTCGCAAATTTCACATCCCACGCATTTTCCTAGATCCACTTCGGCAATCAAGGCATCATTTTCGACAACCCCATTTAAAAGCGGGATCAGTGCTCGAGCTGCGGCCCCTTGTGCCTGTGCTATCGTTTCGGAAAGTGATTTTGGACTATGACATGTTCCACATACAAAAATACCCTCCGTCGCAAAATCTAACGGTCTATGCTTCACATGGGCTTCTAAGAAAAAGCCACTTTCCGTAAGTGGTACTTTCAGAATTTTCGAGAGGACATCTATATTTTTTGGAGGGATAAGGGGCGTCACAAGCGCTATATAATCTGCTTCAATCCTAATAATCTGGTCATCTAATGCATTTTTTAGATTTACTACTAACTTTTCATTTATTTGCTGAACTGTTGGTTTGCTTTCTCTGTAATATTTAATAAATTGAATTCCCATTTCGCGAGCTTTCCGATAGAGTTCCTCCTCATCCCCTCCCACACAAATATCTCGATACAGGACTATAAGTTCAGTCTTTGGAAGTTCCTGTTTCGTTAAAATGGCATTATTCAGTGCATTTAAACAACAAATGGTGGAGCAATATGTAATGCCTTCTGATTCACGCGCCCCTGCACAAAGAATCATTACAATCGTATCATTATCTTTTATTTCATGATTTCTCAAATCCTGTTCATATTCAACAAGGGTTTTAACCCGTGAAAATTCTTTATAACCATATAATTTCAAGGGCTTTAATTCTTCAGCCCCTACTGCCACTACGATAACTCCAATCTCCAAGGTTTTTTGATCATTTCCGACCTTAACTATGGCCTGAAAATCGCCTATTGATCCTAAAATATCTACTATTTGGGCCGAGGTTAAAACCTCAATATTTGATTCAGAATTAATCTCTGCTATTAAGGGTTGAATTACGTTCTCCGAAAGAGCATTATTTTGTGATAACTTGAAAAGATCTGCAAGTAAACCCCCTAATTTTTCTTCTTTCTCTAATAAATAAACATGAAACCCTTTCTTTGCAATCTCTAATGCGGCTGTCATTCCTCCGACCCCGCCGCCTATGATTAACGCAGCTGGATGTACTTCCGTATGAATATTATCTTGCGGTTCTAAATATATTGCCCGATTAATTGCCATCTTAACAAGATCTTTTGCTTTTTCTGTTGCCAAATCCGGTTCTCTCATATGCACCCAGGACACTTGCTCTCGAATGTTTGCCATTTCAAATAAGTATTGATTTAATCCCGCCTCCATACAGGTTGCTCTAAATAAGGGTTCATGGGTGCGCGGAGTACAGGATGCCACCACCACCCTATTCAGATTATGGTTCTTAATTGCTTCCTTAATAATAATTTGAGAATCCTCCGAGCAGGTATATAGGGTATCTTGCACAAAAGCTACAGAAGGAAGGGTGCGCGTGTAATCTGCTACTTCTTTTACATTCACAAATCCCCCGATATTTGTCCCACAATGGCAAATAAAGACTCCAATTCTCGGTTCTGGATGCAATGCAGCCAATTGTTTAGGCATTTCGGGCGAAATTTTGCGTGAAATTTGCTCTTTTTTCCTGAGTATAGCCTTTAAAGCGCCACCACTTGCCTCTGCCACCGATTCTGGAATATCTTTTGGTCCACTACAAGTACCAATAAGATAAATTCCAGGAATAGTCGATTCTAAACGCTGAAATTCATCTTTTGATTTGAAGAATCCATTATGATTGATTTGAATACCCAATTTCTCTGCTATTTCCACAGACTTATTGTTAGGAATCATGGCAGGACATAAAATAACAAGATCTGCCACCTTTTCTTCAAGTTTCCCTGTTTCTTGGTTCTCAAAGGAGATATGTAAATCTTTGGTCACCGGATCTTCTTCAATTAACTGTGGAATTGCATTAATATAATGAACGCCATATTCGTGTTTTGCTCGTTCAGTATATTCAAAAAATCCCTTTCCGCATGCACGAAGGTCATTGTACAAAATCATTATATCAATGCCTGAATTATGTTCTTTGGTAATAATCGCTTCTTTCGTGGCATACATGCAGCAAACACGGGAGCAGTAGGGTTGATATTTTGTAGATCGCGACCCTACACATTGAATAAACAGGATGGTATGAGGTTCCTTTCCATCAGCCAGCCGAATAATTTGTCCTCCTGTGGGTCCCGACGCACACATTAAGCGTTCAAATTCCAATGAAGTTAACACATTTGCAAATCGCCCATATCCCAATTGTGTGATACTAGTCGGGTCAAATAATTGAAATCCCGTAGCCACCAGAATCGCATACACCAAAATTTCGATCGTTTCCCCCTCAACAGGCGCATCTAAATTAATTGCCTTTGCTTGGCACATCTTTTCGCATGTCCGGCATTCTATACATGCGTTTCTATCGAGAGTCGCCACATTCGGCACTGCTTGGGGGAAGGGAATATAAATAGCATTTCTCATCCGTAAATTGACATCAAATTCATTAGGAACTTCTACGGGACAATTAGTGGAACAGACCCCGCATCCAGTACATTTTTTTTCATCTACATAGCGCTGTTTCCGATTTATTTTTACCCGAAAATAGTCCTCAACCTGTTTTACTTCCTCTAACTCCGTATAGGAATATGCAATAATATTCGAATGCCTTGCGCAATCGACCATTTTCGGTGCCAGAATACAAATGGAACAATCATTCGTTGGAAATGTTTTGTCTAACTGAGCCATCCGCCCTCCTATACTCGGATTCGCTTCTATTAATATCACTTGTTCACCCATATTCGCAAGATCTAATGCCGCCTGAATACCGGCGACACCACCGCCGATTATTAATACATACCTTTTATCCATTAGGAGGGCTCCAACTTTACAACTCTACTCAAAAGCTCAAAAATAATTATTTTACTGTCTGTTTTAACTGCTTACGTTATTTATGCTTTCCTAATTTATTCAAATGTCTCTTATACAAATAACGAAGGGATTTTAGAATTATAAATTTTATTTGGTTTTATTTTCAAATTCTTTGAGTACCGCAAATAATTTTTAATAATAATTTAGAAATATATAAATGAATGAATAAAGAGTCTCTAAAATAGAAGATTAGCAAGAATCCCTCAATTTGAAGCAACGGTGCCTTAAAGAGAAGAAGATTATCTCAAATTGAAGGTAATAATCTTTTTAGGATGTATAGCAGATGTCTAAAAATTCTTCTAGTATGGATAAATATCAAAAGGTAACCGTAAAGTCCTGGTATAAAATCCTCGCCCTCATTTTTCAAAATTGGGACATTTTACGGATTTTACAAATGAAACAACCCTTTTTAATGAGAGTCACATGTGGACGGTCGTGTGGTCTTCATTGGGATGAATTATAAACTGTTGCCCTTATCCCTTTATATTAAAGTTTTTCCTTTTATCTTTAAAAATAGAACCTATTATTTCTTCTATTTTCCTTCTATAAGAAGGAATGAAACTCCTCTATTCCCTTAGATAAAGGATAGTCAAGCGAGGCATGTAAATGTATTTATATGTATATTTTACTAAAATCAAATCAAGTACTTCAAAAAATCTAGGTGGATTGAAATCAAGAACTTCAAAAAAGCTATGGTGGATTGATTTATGGAAAAACTCGGACCGGATATGACCATCTGGGCTGAAAGCCTAATGGATGGTATTGATCTGGATAAATATATTATGTGTAACTATATGGTCTGCCTCCCGCTTGACTATTCAGGGCAGCATGTAAACATCGCACGCGTGATTGCCGAGGAGCAATCAATTGGCACATGGACTCATGTCCCGGAGGAGACGCCCGAGGTACGCAGGCGGTTCATTGGCAAGGTACTGCAAGTAGTTGAGATTCCCCAATTTGAGGTGCAGCGCCCGGAACACAAGACCCGGGAAGGTCTTTTAAATTATTTCGGCCAGGGTTTGGTACCCTACTTGATGACCGTTGCATATCCCACTGATCTGTTCAACGATGACAATTTCGGGGGTATGTTAACCTCTGTCTATGGTAATATTTCAATGATTGGGCCTATTCGTCTCGTGGGCGTGAGGTTTGGAAAAGAATATATGAACCGATTCAAGGGACCTACCTTTGGTCTTGAAGGGATTTACAAAAAGCTCAAGATCCCACTTGCACCTGACCCGAAAACGCGGCCAGTCACGATCAACATGATTAAACCCAAAACCGGCTACACGAAAGAGGTCGGTCAGAAGTTATTCTGGGAAGCTGCCATCGGCGGGGTTGACATCATCAAGGACGACGAGATGATTATGGATTGTTGCCAGATGGATAACTCCATCGAGAACCGTTTGCCTATGTACATGGAAATGCGCGACAAGAAGCTGGAAGAAACCGGCGAGGAAACCATTTACACCGTCAATATTTCGGACCGTGCTGATAAAATGCTGGAATTGTATGACAAAGTGGTCTCTCTGGGCGGTAATGGTGTCATGATTAATTATATCAACTGCGGGTGGTCCTGTATCAAGCCGTTCACTGACCGGGGTAAGCTGGTTTGTTTAGGCCACACGGACGGCGCAGGGAGTTATTATGTCTCGCCCTTATCGGGGATTTCCTCGGACCTTGTAATGGGAATTTTCCCGCGGATGCTCGGTGTGGACATACCCCTCGTACCAGCCCCATACGCAAAGGCGCCTTTCATCGTGGACCGCTATCTCTCTCTCGTGCGGGCACTCATCATGCCCCTCGGATATGATAAGAACCAGCTTAAGGCTTGCCTACCGTTCCCCTCGGGTGGGATTCAGACTATGCACATCCCGCAGCTCGTGAAAGACCTCGGACCGAATATCGGCATTGGCACGGGCGGAGCGATTCATGCGCACCCCATGGGCCCGACTGCGGGTGCAAAAGCCTTCCGACAAGCATATGATGCCTGTATGTCAGGTCAATGGGATTTGAAGAAATATGCCCAGGAAAACAACCTCGAAGAACTCGGCACGTCGCTAGGCATGCTAGAAATGGCACACGAAGGCCTCAAGAAAATAATGAAAGATAAGAAATAAAGTCCCTCTCTTTTTTTCACTTTTTATCCTTTTTTTTAATACCTTTGACAATAATCAAATAAATTCCGGAGAGAAAATTAGGTAAATTTTATGTCGCTATTAAATAGAAAGTTTCTCCTTAATTTCAACCCCGCTATAGGGATTACCCTCCCCAAAAATGAATTTTTCAATCTACCCATCAAAGTCATGCAATTTGGAGAAGGCCGCTTCATTCGGGCTTTTTTTGATTATTTCATAGAAATTGCCAATCATAACCATCTCTTCAATGGACGGGCAATAGTTATTCAACCACGCAAGGCGGATATAGCCGCATTAATCAATGCACAGGATGGACTATTTACTTTATGCGCTCGAGGACTTAAAGAGGGGGTTCAGAAACAAGAATTTACGATTGTCTCGTCAATAAAAGAGGCATATGCTGCTAAAACCGAATGGGATAAAATCTTAAAACTTATAGAAATGGCTTCTTTAGAGCTTATTGCTTCAAATACTACTGAAGCAGGATTAGTGTATGACCCAAACGATTCACTTGAAAAGACCCCTCCCGATTCCTTCCCAGGGAAATTAGTGGTCTTGCTTTACCATCGCTATGAATGTTTTGGGAACGATAAAACGAAAGGTCTTAGATTCTTACCTTTAGAATTGATTGAAAATAATGGGGATATTCTTAAGAGTTTGATATTAAAACTCGCAAAAAATTGGAATTTGGAAGAAAATTTCATTGAATGGTTGGATACCGCAAATTTCTTCTATAATTCGATAGTGGATCGAATAGTAACAGGATACCCAAAAGAACGAGATCTTCAACAATTCCAGAAGCAATTAGGTTTTGAGGATAAATTATTCAATGTTGCAGAATTGTACCATTCGTGGATTATTGAGGCTGATAAAAGACTCCAGTCCATAATCCCTTTTGATAAAGCCGGTTTAAATGTCCAATTTGTTTCTAATCTTAAAAATTATTTTCAGAGAAAAGTGCGGATTTTGAATGGCGCCCACACTTCACTAATGCCCATGGCATTCTTAGCAGGGAAAAACTTTGTGAAAGAATCGATAGAAGACCCCTTATTTCAGAGTTATATCCAAAATCTTCTGGAAAATGAAGTAATTCCCTTTGTGAACTTGCCGAAAAGTGAATTAATTATCTACAAGAATGTGATAATTGAAAGATTTCATAATCCCTTCCTTCAACACAAATTGTTAGATATCTCACTGTATTCGATTTCGAAAATGAGGGTGCGAATCCTTCCTTCTATTCTGGCCTATTATGAAAAATTCCACCATCCGCCTCCGTTGTTGCTATTTGCATTTGCTGCCTTTCTAGTCTTCATGAGAATCGGAGAGAAATCCGATTTAAAGTGGTTTGGGTTCCGAGGGTCTGAAAAATATGAATACAGTGATGACCCTCACTTACTTGAGATTTTTCACCACGCTTGGAAATTCATAGATCCTTCAAAAAGAGATGAGATAAATAAATTTGTATCGACCATATGCCAAAATATAGATATATGGGGATTAGATTTAACTAAATTCCAAAATTTTCCTTCAATAATTACAGATCATGTCGATAAAATCTTAAAAAATGGAATTGTTTTTGCTCTTAAAGAACTAATAACGAAAAATAATTTAA
>CAYGYC010000042.1:18464-18997 GCA_964353755.1 uncultured archaeon
GATGAAAATAATGGAGCCACCAACGAAAAAAGCGATGGTTAAACATTATTTCAGCGATCCGAGAAAAAAGGCATTTATGAAAAAAATTAGGCAGGCTTCTGTTAAATATTATTATTTTAAGGGACCAATTAACCTCGCAACAAGTGAAAATGAGGTATGTAATTTCTGTCTTTTGAAAGGTATCGCAAAATTGAGAAACGGAGATAAAGAATTTACTTTAAATCAATTCGATATAGTGTTTTTACCAGAGAATGAACGAGTAACCATTATACCCGCGATAGAAAAAAAATTAGAAAATAAAATTTGCATTATGACCAGTCCTATTTTGGGAGATATCGGCAGACAATTAAACGCAAAATTTGAAATTGCGAAATTTTCGCTTGATAAATTTATTCCACGCGGGGAATTCGGGGATACCCAAAAAATGGCCACCTATCGCGAGGTCTGGACTGCCTTTAAGAATGGATATTTTATGTCAGGATTCACCAATATTCCAGAAGTTGCATTAGCACAGGGTGTAGTTACAAGTGTAA
>CAYGYC010000043.1:0-18925 GCA_964353755.1 uncultured archaeon
AGCTTCAGTCAGATTTCCACATTGTTTACATATGTAGATCGGCACACAATTTCCCTTCGTTTTCGTTTAATAATTAATTATGTAAAGGGGATATAAAAAATGACTTTTTCTTTAAATTCAATGGAGTAATTTTTGAAAAAAGGAAATAATCCACCTCGTAAATTCAAGAACTATATATTATTCAAAAAATATTATAAATGATGATGATTGGCGTTTTATTTCAAAAACCTTTGCTATCTTCAACCGAAATTATTATAGTTTTGGTGAATTAGACGTGAGCTATCAGAAAATCAAACAAATAGTAGAACGTGCAAAGGAGGTTAATTCACTGCAGGAGTTGATACAGAATTTAGGGGAAGAGCCGGCATTCTTTTATGGGAAAAATAGAAAAATTCTGATAAGACGGCAAAGAAAACAATATATCGATAATTGCGTGAAATTAGGGTTATTGAATGAGAAGTTCCAACTTACGGAATTGGGAAATAAAGCATTAAGTAATTTCAACGAAACACTCACACAAATCATTTTTAATACGGAGATAAAGGGAAAAAAATTTAAGGATATTCTATTTGAAGCCTTAGCAAAGATAGATATTCCGATTATTGAACGGATTAAAGAAAAAATAGATGAAACGCAGGTAGATATCCCCATTCACCAACTTCGCAATTACCTTAATATTTTGGCGAACTGTGGCGTTTTGCAAAAAAACCGCAAATATACCTATACGCTTGCCCAATTGAATACGCCTGATTTTGAAGCCATCTTGCGCACGGAGTTTAACAGAATGGAGAAAGATCCAACGGGAACTGTGTGGTTTGAGCAATGTAAGGAAAATATATTGAGGAAGTATAATCTGTCTTCTAGTAAATTCGATGAATTATTTGAGGATTTACGGAAAAGAAAGCCGCAGCTGATTGGTTTGCAGCGATCACGCACAAAATCGTGGTTATTATTGAGGGAGGGTTAGCGATGATCGATTATTTTACGACAAAGATTCGTGATTTGCATTTACTAAAGCGGGGAGAACCCATTGGCGAATTCGAGAACATCTTAGTTGATCGGCTTATTGATGGAAAGCATGTCATTGAAAAGAATTATAAAAGAGTTCGTATTAGTGAAATGTTTAAAAATGACATTAACAATGTGTTTTTACTCCGATTTTCTATCGTTCGCCCGATTATTGGAACATTCGGAAGCGGCAAATCAGTAACGTTGAGGCAAGCCGCCCTAATTATTGATAAATATGTGAAAAACGCGTGCATTGCCTATATTGAATTAACTAAATATGGCGGAGAACAACCTCATATCGTTATCACGCGAGTTTATAAGGAAATCCTTAATAGTATTGCGGTAAAATTGCGGACTTGCCTTTCAAACGCTCTCGATACCATTAAAGCACTCCCTCAAAAACGCCTCCGAGATGGGCTCTTGAATCTCGTCGATAAGGATGAGCGAAACTTTCTCACCGGAAAAATGATTTTAATGGGTGAAGTAGAAGGCTATGGGGAATTGTCACAAGCTGAGGCTTTATATATTTTGGAGGAACTCATCCGCCTCACGGGGCAGAACAAGTATATTATTGTTCTCCTTTTCGATGAATTAGAACGCTTCATGACGGTGAGCGAAACCAAAACAAAGCAAGCCTTTATAGGTACCTATTTACGGGCGATTACCGATAAAACCGCAGGGCGCGAATCGCCCAAAGTGTATGTAGTTTTCACATGTGAAAAGGAAAAATTCGAAGAAATACCGCAGATCGTGCCAGAAGTGGAGCGTACCATTCGCGAGTATATTTTATACCTTAGTGAATTTTCAGAAGATGAGTTTTTTGAGGTAGCAGATAAAATTTATAAATATTTATTAGCACCATTTCAATTTCTTTTCGATATTATGCCTCCAACGCCAGGGTTATGTGCCGTTCTTTTACGGGATATCAGTAATTATACGCCCTCAGAACTGGTTACGCGCCTGGCGAGTTATTATATCAAAAATTACAATTTGGATGCCACCTATCTTCTGAGTATTGAAAACGCCTATAAGAAACTCGCATTTACAAAATATCAAGAAAAACTGTTGGAACGCGGATATGAGCAGAGTTCCATTAAATCGGGGGTGAAATACCTCGACTTTTTCTGGGATTCTATTGCATGGAATACCAATCGCAAAAAGAACCAGTGTTCAGAATCCATTTCTTTAGCACAATTCACTATGCTGAAAGTAACTCAAGAATATGTGCTAGATTACTTGAATCAAATCCAGCATTTAAAAGCGAATGAAACGCAGAAGAAAAAAGATACCTTGATCCATGCGGTTTTGGTTGCTCCAGGGTTTGATGAGGGAATCGAGTTACTCTGTGCCCAAAATGGGATTGAATGCATGAAATTTTCTGAAAAACCTAAGAAATTGGAGGAGTGGGAGGGTATTGTGAGCTCGAAACAGGTGAAGGTCCCTGACGCTGAAAAAATAACCGGCACGCTCTCTGCGAGTAAAGAAGAAAAATTGAAACAGCTGGAACAGATTTTAACTTCATTAACCAATACAAAGATTCGGGAAATTGCGAAATCTTTCGGAATCGAAAAAATATATGGCGTAAAAAAGGCAGAACTGGTAGAGCGCATATTAAAAGAATTACCTGACAATATCGAACGGGAGATTCGTAATTTATCGGGAAATATAAAATAGGTCTGGGCGTATTATGATTCTCGGGGTTTATATTTTCATTAAGAAAGGGCGAAAATTTGTGCTTCGCCGAGAACTTGAAACCTTCGATGAATCGACCCGTGAACTCATTGAAAACGCCATCCTCAAAATTGTCAATAACTTCCAGACGTATGAGGAAGGATTCTATCGAATTCCGTTAGAAAACAATGAAAAAATCCTATTTGCGGTCTATGGTGAAGTCCTTTCCATCATTTTCATTAAAACTGAAATAAATCCCGAGGAAGAGCCATTAGCACCTGATGTAGTAGATGCCAATGATGCTTTATTTGCCAGCCTGGTCTTTAATCAACCACTCCTCACCGAATTAATTCATGATACAGCGGCGCATGAAAAATTTACGTTCTATTGTCAGAAATTACCCGAAGAAAAGCAGCAGGTATTACAAAAAGTTACCACTCCGCCAAGTGATTTGAAACCTCAAGTGAAGCATTATATTCAAAACCTCGATTCCATTATCGGAGAAGTCAATACCAACTTAAACCAAGCTTTACGGGAGAGCTCATTTGCGCCCGAGAAAGAACCGCTCAGCATTCAAGCGGTATTTTCCAAATTTACAGAACTCACGTTCCGCTATGCCCGCATGTATCTCATGGAAAATCTCATCCGCGATTTAATAGAGGATCATGCGGGATGCCCCATCACGGAGATTAAAATGGGGGTAAATGATTTCCTTTTTTACTTCCGGAAATCCATTCATGTCTTGCGAGACCGTCCCGAAATCAAATATTTCCTCAAAATTATGGAGGGGCATAAATTAGGGGTTCAAATCAAGGATCGCACCGCCTTTACGGTCTTCTTTTCGGGCGACAGCATTCAGATCTCAGATCAGATTTCAAAAGAGAATCCTCTCGTCTATTTTGGATCCGTCGATTTAGTCATTAATTTGATTCTGGGAAGGTTAGATGTCCTCAAAGTGGCGCTTTCAAAGTCGGTTCGGGCGACCAAATTACATAAACTGGTCGAATGGACCGCCCCCTTCGCCGCTATTCTCATTCGGATCTACGAAAACCGATTCGAGGATCAGAAACCATCTATTAAACATCTAACGTTAGAAGGCCTGGCGCAACTCATTGAAGCACTCTTTATTGCGAATTTAGCAGCAAATTCCCAAAAGAAAGCTTGGATCCAAGGCATTCAAAAACGAATTCTGCTGCACATTATTGATATCGGCATGCTGACGCTCAATGTCAATGGCCAAAATATCAGTGTGAAAGTGGGACGTACCAATGAAGAGCCGGACGTCATCCTTCAAGGTCATCTGGAAGATATTTGCCTCTATGCTAATGGGGAAGTCACTTTTATTACCGCCCTCCGAAAGATCAAATTGTTGAAAGGAATTTCCCTAAATCCTATTGATATTATCAAAGGAAAAACCTTCTCCCAATTGAGCCAACTCTTTAATTTGTGGCGTATCTCACGCATTTAATTTCACGCATTTAATTTCAAAATATTCCTCCGATTCATGCTATATTTTTTTGCATTATCTTCTCGTTTCGTACATAGTTATGTATTTATTTGTCCTTTTGAGAGGAAAGAAAAAAAGAGAGAATTTGAAGATGTAGGATTTAACCATTTACTCCTTTTTCTTATCAAAAAAGAATTTCCACAAGAGGGCAGCGCAACAGGCGCCAATTAGGGGAGCGACCCAGAATAGCCAAAGTTGTCCTAACGGAACTAAGCCTGCAAAGATAGCGGGTCCCAAACTTCTCGCGGGATTTACTGAAGTGCCGGTTATGGGGATTCCAACAAGATGGATTAGCACAAGGGACAACCCGATTGCTACTCCTGCTAGAGCTTGATGCGATTTTTCGCTAGTTGCACCGAAAATCACCATAAGGAAGATAAAAGTCAGAATAACTTCTGCAATAAAACATGCAGCTAAACCGTATCCAGCAGGCGATGCAGCCCCGTAGCCGTTTTGACCTAAGCCATTAATTGCAATATCGTAAGTTGGTAGTCCTGAGGCGACTGCAAAGAGTAGTCCAGATGCAATAACAGCACCAATACATTGCATGATTATATACATAATGCCGTCTTTGAGATTAATTTTTTTCGCAATTAGCATAGCAATTGTAATTGCGGGATTAATATGACATCCTGAGATGCTTCCGATAGCATAGACCATGACTAAAACTGAAAGACCAAAAGCAAACGCGATTCCGTAATATCCAATTTCACTCCCTGCAATTACTGCACTTCCACAGCCCATAAACACCAGTACAAAAGTCCCGATCAGTTCTGCAATATACTTTTTCATTGCCGTTGTTTCACTCATCCAATCATCTCTTATATCCCATTCACGAATTGAGTTTTTTGATCAATTGAATTGATCTATTTAGTGTATTTCTATTTTCTTTTTAAGAGTATTTATGCAATTACGACAGATAGTATAAAAATCATTTCACAAAAAAAATCACAATGAAAATCGGGAAACTAGGGAGTAAATTGAAGATGAAATAAGAAGTTATTCCGTTAGGGCATCGGGTATTGAATCTAAAAGAAAAAAAATAGTTATTTTTAAAATAAAAATAAAAATAAAAAAAGAAAGATTTACAGCATTTTGAACATTTGATGCAGTGCCATACTTAGGATATACTGTTGAATTTGGCGGGTTCCACCAACCACTTCTTGGATACGCGAAACTCCGAGGAGATCATGCATTAAGGTATTATCACAGACACCAGCGCCACCCATAACATTGGCAACTTCATAGCAAACCCGTTCGGTGAGTCCTGCGGCTTGGTACTTCATTTGACTGGCGGAGGCGACCATGACCTGATTGACCCCGGCGGGAATCTTACCTTCATATTTTATGAATTTCCGGTCATACTCACGTGCAAAGCAGAGGATAGCAAGAGTCATATTGGTGGTCTGCGCCCATAAATCGGCGAGGAGATGTCCAACGGCTTGGAATGTTAAAATGGGTTTATCGAATTGTTTGCGCATGTTTGCATAAATAACTCCATGGGACATTGCATTCCATGCCTGAGCTGCACAGATGATTGCAATGCCAATCCTTTCAGGAACTAATCCTTCAAAAAGATGTTCTCGGCCTTTCCCTGTTGAACCGAGTACATATTCTTTAGGAACGCGCAAATCCTTTAGCACTTCTTTCCCAATCCAGATCTTTGAGACCCAAGGAATTCCTACACGCTCACAATTCCAGCCGTCCCAAGAGGTGTCAATTAAGAATTGACCCATTTTCTCCCAGTTATTCACTTCCGCGGTTGCATAACAAACCGCCCATTTGCTTTTAGGGGCATTAGTATTGAAAATTTTCGTCCCATTTAAGATGTAACTTCCATCTGGATTTTCAACGCTACTAGTCAACATATGTGTTGCATCTGAGCCGCGTTCCGGTTCGGTAATAAGAATGCAGCCCGGAGCCTTGCCCGTTACAAGGTCTTTAAGTGCCTCAAGACGAATATCTAACCCCTCGTGATGCGCTTCAATCGGGTTAATAGCGAGCGTGGAGGCGCCCATAGCCATATTGAATTGCGGATCAAACATATCCACTGCGAAAGCGCGCATCATTTCCTTGGTTAAACCCCAATTGTTGCCGAAATCCATTCCAATCTCTTCAAACTTGTGCCCACGGGTCACTAACCCTGCTTCGCCGAATTTGGGGATCCAAGCATATACATCCTCATCAAAACCATGCGTAATATTGTTCTCTTTCTCAAATTTTTGACAAAATTTCTGAACATCTTTTAAAAATGCGAATTCGTCATCCGTCAAGATTTGCTGCAAATTGGTATTTAAAAAATTATATCGATTCTTCAACGCTAATTTCTTTAAAATTTCATCATTCACTACTTGCACATCATATTTTGGCAATTTTTGCACCCACTTCATTTTATCTACTTTAATTGGACATAGGGGGTTAATTGTTTTAAAATTTGTTATGAATCTAGTTCGTTGAAAAAAAGTTTTATTTTAAGAATTAGTTACCCTCGATATGTAGCAATAAGCAACATATGGGACAAAAATTAGGATAGAACCAAAAGAGAAGATTAATTATGCTTTGGATTTTAGTATTTGCTCGGATATACTCTCAAAAAACTTTTCAACATTTTCGCCAGTCTTGGCGGAGGTTTTAAAATAACTAGAGGATTTCTGTTTTTTGAGAAACTTTTTTATATCGTTGTCTTTTATCTTCCAAAGGTCTTTTAAATCGCATTTATTGCCCGCCAGGACAAAGGGGGTGTTGGAACCGGCAATCTGAAGCAATTTGGGAATCCAGAGATCTTCAATGGAGGTGAGTGTCGCAGGGCGCGTGAGGTCGCAGACGATAATTGCTCCATCTGCGCCTTTAAGATAGAAATCGAGTTTTGCTTTCCATATCTCTTGACCTCCAATATCCCAAACAATGAGCCGAATACCTTCTTTGAGATGGAGATCTTTTGTTATAAAATTCACACCAAGCGTTGGAATGTAACTTTCAGTGAAGGAATTGTTGATGTATCGTAAAATAAGACTAGTTTTCCCAACCGCCTCATCGCCTAAGAGCACGACCTTAAATCGGTATTTGATGTTCTGACTCATTACTAGTTAATGGAATGTTAAAATTTAAAAATTTAATGGGCGAGAAATAAGAGACAATATGACACTAAATTAAGGGCGCAGTTTAATTGTACATCTGATTTTTTGTTTCTTGCTCGCGCCTTTCCTCAAAGGCGATCAATTCGAGTAATTCTTCGAAAACGATCTCCCCAAATTTCTCTAGTTCTGCCTCAGTCATGGAATCGAGGAGTCTGTCTTCTAGCACCTGGCGTAGGTATAACAGGACGTCGTCTGGCGATTGGATTAAATCTCCCTGTTCTAAGAGGATTTCAAGGATTTTTTTCTTCACTGCAGCATTCATTTCAAGGATTTTTTTGCTCAAAAATTCACCTCAAACCGTGAAATCTCTACCTATTAGGGTGCCCGATTTTTTAATATCGCTCTAACCATCTTAAACTCCCTACGAGCACCATTTATTAGAGGGAAGTTCGAATTTCAAATGCTCACAATATTTCAGAATCCGTTATTTAAAAGGTTGATGATGACGATTAATCAGTTGTAAGTAACTGTAGTGAAAGGGTTCCCTGAAAGTTTTATGCGCATTTTGAAAATTGTGTAGATCTTTACCTTTTTACTGAAAGAAGAAGAATAAAGGGCAAAACAGAAATATTCAGAAGAATAGGTAGTGGGCAAAGCGGACTATGAAATACTTGTCCGGTATCTTTAATTTCCCCATTTCTAGAACATTATTCAAAAAACCTTAAAAGCCCAAAATTTCAATTCCCATTAGGTGTGAAATAATGGCAAAACCAATCGGAACTAATCCAAAACTAAAGTGAAACAAGATTATCGAAAAGATTAAGCTCATAATTTCAGACTTCAATGAGGGAATGCAGGAAGATAGCGACTTGGAGAAGGTCGTTGAACTAATGTAGGCAGTTGATGAATCTGGGCGTCGTTTTTTAAATACAATAATGACAACTTCCCAGCGGACCCTGCCAGAAGACGCTACTCCGGCTATCAATGCCGAGTTTGAAAAGAAGGTAAATGTAGAATTGAACCAGTTTGAGCGTTTATGCCAAGAATACCTACAAACTGCCAAAAAAATGGGAGGATCTCAACCCAAATATCAAGCCGTTATAAAAAAATTGGAAAATATTGTGAAAGAGATTGCCCTGATTCGAAAGCCGAAGTGATTTTAATTCATGACATCCTTATCCGTGCATGTATTTTATACCTGTGCCGCCCTTAGGATAATGGAAGGTTATCGCATTATAATCGCAGATACTTTCGCAAGCAACACACTCCATGCAGCGACTCTTGTAATCATCTACCAGTTTTGACTTTCCTTTCTCCAATTTCCAAAGATTCGCAGGGCATATTAGCACGCAACTTCCACATCCAGTACAATTCTCTATATTATGGAAAATGAAGTCCCCTGTATCGCCTTCTCGTTTATTTAAATCCTTAATATTGATTTTTTCATCCATTTTACTTACCTCTTTTCTTAGGTTTAGTCAATTGTTTCATCATAGTTTGGATCTCCTTCAAACTGCCGAGTTGCTGCTGAAATGATTTGCTCAAAAGCGGTACGAAGTAGCGGTTGAAGAAAGGCACAATAACGTCTGCTTTTTCAACAAACAGTTCATTTAGTCGTCTGGAATAGGTAATATGGGCCTCGCCCGTTTCGAAGATTCCAAAGAAATCGTTTAACAAGGGCGCGAACCATTCCATGTTTTTAGGAGTGAAAGGTAGATTTGCCCAGAATTCTTGGAGCTCCGGTCCAGCTTCAAATTCGACTCCAATTTCGGATTCTTTCCACGCATCTTCATACTTTTTCAGGAACACCTTGGAAGTATCGTTTGCATCAATCGCTTTTTTAGCAATTTGTGCCGCAATTTGGCCAGAGAGCATGGCGTACCAGATCCCTTCTGCTTCAAGCGGACAGGGGAAGCCTGCAGCATCTCCAATCAGCATCACATTATGGGTATATGTTTTCCCGGGATATTTTAGCCACGGCAATAGATGCGCGTGGAATTCTCGCGGTTTCGCCTTTGTTAATTTGATTAATTTTCGTATGCCCTCGACCTTTAATGCGGAATTTAGATGTGTGCGAGGATTTGCATCGAAAACGGAAAGCCAATTACCCAGACCTAAGTGAAACCCTTCTGCTTTGAAAAATTGATAGGCTCCTGGAAAACCACCGCCTAACCACGTATGAACGGCGTTATCACCTATGACTTCATCGACTATCGCTTTAGATTCGCATTGAAAATCGTAACTCACGACCATAGTGACTTCGTCTTTCTGCCATTTCGCCCTGATGCCAGCTTTCCGGGCGACTGTACTCCAACCTCCATCTGCTCCGATGATTACTTTGCCTTCGAGCTTTTCGCCGGTATCGGTCACAACGCCATTCACTTTCCCCTCTTCATTCCGCGTCAAATCCATCACAGTAGTCGCCGTTTTTAATTCGGCTCCGGCATTCTTTGCTAGTTTGGCCAACCAGGGATCAAATTCGCTTCGATACAAATTAATCGTAAAAAATTCTTTTGCCTCTTTATACGTATTTAAACTTAGACTTGGTGTTTGTGAAAAGGCAAACTCCTCGTGCATGTCTTTGTTTAGGAAATGTGACGTGTGCATTCGCACTTTTCTCATGGAAGGACAAATTTCTGGCGATAACTTTTTCATGAAATCAAAATCGCGCCATAATTTGGGGGACAGGGCACAGCCACTCGCATTTTTAGCGCCAGGGTAACTGCCGCGCTCGAGCATGAGAACCTTTAATCCGAGTTCTGCAGCCGTCTTGGCACAAAGGCTGCCACCCGGTCCAGCACCTACTATAATGAGATCAAACATACTTTTTTTTTGCTCCTTTCATCCAATTTTTCTTCTTTTTAGAGCACTAGTTTTATTCATTAAACAATCACAATATTTTTGTCACATAAGTATTTTTTTAACAAAGGGTGGGCTAAAAAATAAGGTTGAAGTTTGTCTAATAAAAGGTGATTTAATGCGGCAAAAAAACGCATCCCAGCCGGGGCTGACTCAAAATTCTCAAATCGGAATAGATCAGATGCTTAAAAAGGTGAGTAAAGTGCTCATTTCAGGAGTAGGAGGTGGAGGGGATGTGCTGACGGCGTTACATGTCAGATGGGCGCTTGAAAAGATAGCGCCACATGTTAAATGGATACAGGGAGGAGTCACGGGCGCACCCATTACGCATTTTAAATCTATTGAAGCGCTTAGCAACGTTTCGGCGTGGGTTACCGAAAAAAGCCGCAGCAGCCCGCCACATCGGTTAATTGAAGCCGTTGTTGCCCGAAAATTGAATGAAAAAGTGTTTTTACTATCATGTTCTCGCGGCGTTAGAAACATGGTCAATAGTTTAAATGAAATCAGTCAATCCGAAAACATTGAAATGTGTATTTTTATTGATGGGGGGACAGATTCGTTAGCGTTTTCGGGCAGTGCGGTGATTTCTCCTGTTGAAGATACGATGACTCTCGCGGCGTTGGGATTAGGAGAGTTTTCCGAACGGCTCAAATATCGCGTTTTAGGCGTATCGGCAGTGGGCTGTGATGGGGAAATGTCGTTAGCAGAAATAAGCAATCAATTGATGAAGATCTCACGAGCGGGGGGCTATATAGGTGGCACATTTTTTCCAGTGGAACGTCTTTCTGAATATTCAGAAATCCTTTCGGAGGTTCTCCAAGAATATCCGACTGCTACAGCCCAAGCTCCACTTCTTGCTACCTCATATCCATTCAAAATCAGTGTTAACTGCCCTTATGCGCCCTATCCAAATGGGTTTCAACTGGTCACCTTTCTTTTTGATGCACAGATTACTGCAGCGGTGGGTAATGATTTTACACGCCTGATTTTTGAGGAAGATACCTTAGAGGCGGCTAAAAACACCCTCCTTTCGGCTTTATGATAACGATTCGATTAAAAGAGCAGAATTTTAAGGGGCTCTTACAACTGTTCCACGAATTTCGCTACTTTCTGAAAGAATTCTGCAAGAAAAGCTTGAGCAGCGGAATGTTCCTCCTGCAAGGCGCCCCACAATGCCTTAGATTCTCCCTCAAGAAATTGATGAATTTTGGGACTATTCTGGCAAAGTTCATCGCGATAGGATTGGTTAAACATTAGAGTAATTGTAAAGGGCAGTTCATGTTGTGGATTTTCCAGATCTTCTCTACCTGGTAAGTGGATACCCGAAAGGTGAACGATTCCTACGGCATTAAGGTCTAGGAATGGTAAAATACCAAAGCAGGTAAGTTCATGAAACGCTTTTTCGCGATAAATCTTATCTCCAAACAGCAAAGAGAAGGACTTAACGGCGGAATTATGAATTTGGGCTATATCTGCAAAGTTAGGGGGGTACCAGATTAACGGGCAAGGCCCTCTCTTATCTGCAATCGATATTAATATGCCGAGGAGAAGGTCTTTTTTTCCCATTACGAGTCACTAGAAATCTCATTTGTTAAACCAATAGACAAATTCCTTAATTAAATTATTAACCTATTCCTTTGATGAGATTTTTAAGGCTTTGATCCATGCGGGGGAGGTATTTTTGTTTGAAAAGGGTAAAAGCGGCATCCGCTTTAAGTGCAGATGAGCCCATCAATAAAAGATAATAGGGACTCTTCAAGTCTGTGAACTTTTGAAACGAGAACATGTATAAATTATCGTTGGGTAAGGGAAGATCAAAGTTCAATTGGCGTTTCTCTTCATAAACCCCTTGGAAATCGCGCAATAAAGTAATGAAGGCATTTATGGTTCGATAACAGGTACTTTTCGTAGTGGTATTTGGAAAAGCATCCCCAATCATAAAATAATTATAATCGAGCAGAATAGCGCCGATGACCCCCACATCCTTTACCTCGGCGAGAAATTCATCGAGAAGTTGACTTAAAATTCCAATGGGGATCATCTCTTGAATTCCTTCGGAGAACATTTCAATCAGCGATTTTTGATTGAAAATCGAGGTCACAAAGACTTTAACCTCGAACTCCACCTTGTACCGCCTTTTATATTTGGAGAATAAGTCGGTCACGGTTTTCAAATTTTTCTTAATTTCCGGTTTGTCTGCGATATCCGGATCCGCTTTATGCAGACACAGCAGCACGGGACATCTGACTTCCAGATCCTCTAACGCTTGCAGAATATTGTTAAAGTAGATACTAGCCTCTTTAAACCGCTCAGCATCCTGTAAATCCACTACAAATATGAGAAGATTAGTTTCCCGGAGAACCTGCTCCTTATTGGATAAATATTCCGCCCGGTATTGCTTTTGCCCTCCTAAATCCCAATTGACTATGGGAAAGCCTAAAATATTCCACTCCGTTCGTTTGCTCCCTAGAGTCGGTTTAATTTGATCCAATTCACTGAAAGACCCCTCGAGGATCTTCAGGATGCTTGTCTTCCCGGCAAAGTCGAGCCCCACAAATATAATTTTATAAATTTCGGACATCTTCTCACTTCATTTTACTTTTTCCTATGTTTATTTTGCTTACGCGGTTAATTACACCCATTTAGCGGATCTCTTTACTAAATCATAATTTAGGGTAATTGCCTTTTTAATAAATTTGAATTACGCATAACTAATATAAATTTTAATCAATGACTTAATTAATAGAGTGAATTAATTTATATAGAATTAGGAAAGGTCGGATACGAATTAAACCTATTCTATATAGAATTAGACCTATTCCGACACATAGAATGAATTCGGAGTATTTTTCCTAAAAAAAGTCGAGTAAATCAAGGTAAGGGTGATTTTTTGTTTAATGTAAGAAGATTCATAAAAGAGGACCAGGAAAATGCGAAAGATCTCATGGAACAGCTGTGTAAGGTGACGGGCGTGCCGTTCAATGAGAAACGGTGGAAGTGGGGGGTCAAAATGCGGCTCTATGATGCACTGCGAAAGAATGGGATGATCATCGCTGAAACAGATGGTAAGAAATTGGCAGGCATGATATTCGCCGATATTTCGATCGATCCCGTTGGTAGTAGTACAGGTTACATTCGATCGGTAATTGTCGATGAATCCTTCAGAGGGCAAGGCGTTGGGAAATTGCTCATTAAAGAGGCGATTAAATACTTAAATGAAATGAATGTGGACCAAATCCTCATTAACGTGCGAAGTAAAACGGAACAAGCGAAACAACTTTACGAAAAAATGGGCTTCAAGGAAGTCTATACTGTTATGCGCTTTGGCACAAAAGGTGGCGAATCCGATATGGAAGGGCTTTAAGGTCCCCTATTTTTTCTTAACCAGAGAATGGTTGCTCTAATTCTGTGAACCATTTTTTAAAGAGAAACTTTTATGACAGAAATTGTTGTGCACAATGGCGCTGTGCACAATGTATTCTCACGACTGATGAACTAGAATTGGCTATTGAATTGTCACATTGGCGAGCAGGAGGAAGTAGTATTTAAACCTCTATTGAAAAGTTTTAGGAGTTAATGGGTGTTTTTGAAATAGAATAGAACAATTTAGGGTGTTTCCAGTGTCACTATTTCAGAGAATCATGGGACGGATTTCCTCATCTTTAATGAAAAGGTACGCCAGAAAATCGGAGGGAAGAACGCTTGATTTAGTCATAGATCATGTTCTGACAGGTATTCTACCCGAAATGCTCGATTGGTGGTGGGATCATATTCAAGATACGGAACGATACAAACTTTGGCATCCAAAGGCTCATAAATATTTTAAGTGGGAGGATTCTACCGCTCCCCATATTGGCAAAATCCAAACAGTACTAGAAAATATTGGTCTGATTACCGTTAAACTCCGAATTCGGTGGGAAGATCCTCGTCAAACCCCCATTGCCGCCATCTACGCGCATGTTCTTGCCGGGAGCATTCTTGGTGATAAGGACATTCCGATTTCTTGGCTCACCCATGAATATGAAGCGATCCCGGAAGGGACCAAAATGCGGTCCACCTTTCGCTTACCCGCCAAGACACCCACCTGGTTCCAAAAAAACCTGCGCCAACACAATCTTGAGGAAATGGCGGAATTCCCCAAATTCCTGCCGAAGTTGTATCAGAATTTCCACATTGAATAATAAATCAGCATCGTATCTTTCGAGTTGGTTATTTAATTTCGCTTATAAAATTCATTTCTCTTACTCTAGTTATAGGAATGTTGTGTTTTGATCTGAATAGATAATACATATTGTCTTTCAAAAGAGTGGATTCAGGAATCATTTTTGAGGCAAGACACACCTTTTGATTCAGGGTACTTTCAAGGAATGAGAGTAATTCGAATTTTTGCGCATCTTGGCCATTCTTAAACTCTATTAAGAAGAATAATCCGCCAAAATACCGTCCATAATACTCAATTTTCAATACATTAAATTTTTCAAGGAATATTTTTTCTAAGGGATGAAGTGTTTCTTCGATTTTAATATCATTTTTCTTGATGACTTTAAAATCAGAGGCAGCCATTAACCCTATGGAGCCGCCTAGAACTGTAATTCCAGGACCTACCAGGAACCATAGTGGAATAAATAGCGCATCGGCGTCGTCCGTAAAGCCAGTCATTAGAAATAGAGTAAAACTCATAACGGCACCACCAAGTGCTACCCCACCCCCCTCCATCTTATCCATTAGAAGCAAAGTTCCTCCTAATATGGCTAAAATACCCGATCCACCTGTAAATGACATGGCTATATCATTATCTATAGCACCGAATGGACCAAGAAGTGGAATAAAAATAACACCTATAATTAATAAAATCAATCCTCCTATTATTGTAGTTGTTCCACTCACTCGCCTTACATATTTAGTCATTAATTCACCTTTTCTTTATACCTATTTTTATGAATGTAATAATCATTGAATAAAACTAATATAGAGAACTATGTTAAAAAGTTATTTTTTGAGATCAACTCATACGAAATGCGGTGGATGATTAAGTCCTTTATTCCACTATTTTCTTCCGTTTCTTTGAATGATATAAAAAGCGCACAGAGAATTTTACTTCTTAAGAGATTTATGGAAGGGGAAAAACTCTAAAGATAATAAAATCCAAATATAATAATTCAAAATATTACTTGATTTTCATTCAAATGACGGAAAATACCTGACGGAAGACTCAGTTATAATGGGTAATGAAAAAAATAGGGGAAAAAAAGTAATATTTATTGAGTTTTCGGTGTGGGAGCGACTTTTTTCTCAGGCTTCTTTTCGGCAGTTTTCTCAGGAACTTCTTTTTTTTCGCCTAATCTTTTCAATAGTTCTCTCTGGATGATGAAATATTGGATGTCTTCCGTTCCCCCTACAACCCACATTACGTTGGCCATCCGGTTAGCGCATTCGACAAGCCCTGTCCGCTCTGTAATTGCTTTGCCCGAGAGGGTCTGTACCGCATGGTTTGTAACATTGATTTCCATCGTAGATCCGTTGGCAAATGCCATCGAGGCAGCGATCGTAGCAGGCTCATCTTTACCGGCATCAATCAGGCGGGCGGCTTCTAGGGTTAATAGGCGCGCAGCTCGAATGTGAGTAGCATCTTCTGCTAAGCGAAACCCGACGCGTTCGAAATTATAAATGGCTTGTTTGAATTGTTGGCGTTCTTGGGCGTATTTCAGGGCAATATCGAATGATGCTTCGGCATGACCGACGCAGGCGGCGGACATACCAACGCGTTCGACATTTAACTCGTCCATTAAAATCGAGAATCCCTGCCCCTCAGCGCCGAGCAGGTTTTGGGCGGGGACGTGCATATCTTTGAATTCAATACGTGCCACGCTAGCCCCTTCCATGCCCGCTAAGTCATATTCTTCCGCAACTTTAAAGCCAGGAAATTTTGATTCAATCAAGAGCCCCGTAATGCGCTTGCGCGGATTTTTATCTTCGATGGTCGACAAGACCCCATAAATCGATAGAATATCGGCTTTTCCGCCATTGGTGATGTACCGTTTGTGGCCATTGACGATGTAATCACCCGTATTTTTATCCTTATCGATGCGGTTTTGCATCATCGTTAAATCGCTGCCCGCCGTGTCTTCTGTCATTGCAATTGCGCCAATTAACTCACCGGAAATGATTTTGGGTAGGTATTTCTTCTGCAGGTCCGGCTTCGCATATTTGGCGATGGGTGTCCCAAACAGGGTCGCAGAGACGAGTCGGGTCATTTCGATAGCGCCATTGATCCGAGCGATTTCTTCAGCTAGGATCGATTCCCACGCCACACCTTTCGCTGTTCCACCGAATTCTTTCTTATGAATTGCGCCGAGTAGCCCCTTTTTTCCCATTATTTTCAGTGCTTCCCGCACTTTATTGTAATCGCCTTTGACGGCGGGGAGAACTAAGGGGGTTATATTTTTCTCAAGCCAAGGTCGGAGTTCTTCTTTAAATTTTTTCTCTTCTTCCGTATAAAAGTAACAATCCATTACCATTTTAACCATCTTCCTTTAATTGAAAGTTAATTAATGGTAAAATGGTTAAACCAAATAAAGATATCCATTCTAAAGATTAGATCACGAAAGAGTAAGTAGGTGTGAGCCATCGAAAAAAGTCGCTTGTTTATCCAGTATCAAATTTTCGTCGAAGAATTAAACTTACCGGATCAGAAATCGCTGGGGAATCTGAGTGTGTGCAGTTTATCAGGGCGATCAGAGTATAACAAGGTGCTAAGTCTGTTTCTGAAGATTTTTCCTGATGAGATTGATACCGAGAAAGCGATAGAGCTTCGGGAGTTGCAAGTATCAGCGGTGGAAAGCTATTTTCTCGCAAAAATACGGGAGGAACTCATTGGATTTTTAATTACGGGGATAATAAAGAACGTGGCGTATATTTCATATCTGGGAGTTATTGAACAGTATAGAGGGCACGGCGTGGCCACTGCGTTATTAAAGCACTTTAAATCATATTTGGAGCAAAAAGATGTCAAGGAGATTCGATGTACTATTAGGAAAGATAATAAAAAAACGATAGGGTACATTAAGTATTTAGGGTTCCAATCCTTTCAAGGCGCCCCACCCTAAATTTAAATAACAACAAAGGATAGGGGGAATTGATGTTCCATGAAAGAGGAAGAAAACGTTCAAAAAAATATTAAAGCATTAGAAGAGTTAGCCAAAGAGGGCAGAACCTTTCACCTAAAGATATGTCCGCAATGCAAAGCCATAGCTTTGAGCATGATGGACGTGTTGGGCTTGTATTCGCCCTTAAGTCCGGTGCGATTTGTATGCAAAAAATGTGGATGGGTGGGGAGGGTAGCTATTGAATTAACCAATCAACGGATTGATGAATTAGACGAGAAAATGCTTGATGATATCATTGAATCCTTATCAGAGGAGGATCCCGGCAAATAACAAAGGCTTAAATTCGTGAATTTTAGTTTGAAAAGGGAAGGAGGTAAAAAGGGAAGGCTTTTAAAATCTCATGAATATAAATAGACAATTAATTATGAAGTAATTGGGTTGAATTTAAATGAGTGAAGAAGAAGAGTCTACGGACGTGAGTGAAGAAGATTTGAAGGCATTGATTGATAAAGCACAAAAAGAAGCCGAAAAGAAACGGCAAAGCCAAGCTTCGAAAGTAAAAACATTAAAAACCGGCAGTAAAGAAAAGCAGGAAATCGAAAAAGTTCTGGAAAAGCAAAAGGGAAAGTAAGGATACTCACGATTTTTCATGAGGTTTCAACTTAATTATTTTATATCATTTTTTTTATTGATCCCCGGGGAAAAACGAGGTTAATCATCGGGTATAAGGGCGGCAGTTTTTCTCAAATTATTTAGGACGCTTTGCAATCGCAAATCATTTCCAGACAGTTGGAATACCATTTTTTTATGCTTTATCGTTCCAAAAAGGAGAGGCCCTTCGGCGATGACTTGATAGCCGAGTTTCTCAAAGAACTTTATGGCGGTTTCTCTCGCATTCAATATAAGATATTTTGAATTCCGTGCACTCACGTGAATTGCTTCCATTATCTGGCGCCCCACCCCTTTTAGGCAATAATTTTCCGCAACGGCTAAATATCTCACCTGTGCAACGCTGTCATTAATTTTGTGTAAGCGGGCAGTCCCAATGATTTCACCTCCGAGAATGGCGATAAAAGGAATGGATTTTGCTTCTTCGGCATCCTTTTCGGACCCTTTCGGCTGGTTCCACGGTTTTCGCAGGACTTTCCAGCGTAGCTCATACATTAATTCAAATTCTTCTCTAGTATGAGGTTGTCGAATGATTAAAATGTCATCCAAATTCGTGAGACCGTCTTGTCGTGATTTCTTAAGAAAAATATTTTTACCCACTTTAATTAATTTTTTTAGGAAAAAAATCAAGGGGATGCTTTATGAGCAATTGGAAAGCGATGCTGAATGCGGATCCCAAGGACTGGTTATTAGAACCGGATAATCCCTCAGTGCGATATTTCACTTTAGTAGATATATTGGAGAAGGCTGCAAGTGAGCCCCTCGTGAGAGAGGCGAAAGCGGAAATTATGAAAACGGGCGTGGTGCCAAAGATTTTGGACAAGCAGGCAAGTGGAGGCTATTGGGGAATCCCTGAGGATTTTTATATTCGGTCTAAATATACAGGGACCGTATGGCAGCTTATAATATTGGCAGAGCTGGGGGCAGATGAAAAAGATAGCCGGATTAAAAAAGCGTGTGAGTTCATTCTGGAAAATTCTCAGGACCGAAAGAGTGGTGGATTTGCATATTTTGGTGCAAAAGATGGT
>CAYGYC010000044.1:0-3759 GCA_964353755.1 uncultured archaeon
TTGATGCGGTAAAAATTGGTACCGTTTCGATCCCAATTGGAATTTGCCTGTTTTTGATGATGTATCCAGCGGTGCTGAATTTAAAAGGCTCTGAATTAAAAAAGATAAAACGGAATCCAGTTCCAATTCTGCTCACATTGGTGGCAAACTGGATCGTTGCGCCACTGGTAGGCACCTTCTTGGCAGGATGGCTGTTACCTGGGAATGAGCAACTCATTGTTGCCGTGATCCTTCTTCATGCAAGTCCTTGCACGGCGATGGTTCTAGTTTGGGGTTATCTCGCCGACGGAAACCAAGAGCAAAATGTTGTGAACACGAGCATTAATACTGTGACTATTATTTTCCTTTATGCGCCGATGGTCGGTCTTCTTTTGAGTTTGCAAAACATAGTATATCACTCGAATATCAGCGTGGATTGGTTGGGCTTGCTCATTACGGCCACCATTTTTATCGGACTTCCGATTCTTGCTGGCTATTTTTCCAAGAAAATTCTCATTGGTCGCAAGGGCGAGGAATGGTTTAACAACGTGTACAGGGAAGCGTTAGGTAAAGTCGCAATAATCGCCTTATTAGCGACGCTTATTATATTATATTCCTTAAACGGTGGCGTAATGCTCCGGAACCCAGATAAATTACTCCTCGTCTCGGTCCCACTGCTCCTCAGTTTTCTTATCGTGTTAACCTATAACATAATAATGACGAAACTAGTAAAGTTACATTATAAAGAGGCGGTTGTTACCGTCTTGATCGGTTCTTCGAGCCACTTCGAGATCGCCATCGCAACAGCGATTACCTTATATGGGGTCGGCTCGATTGCAGCTCTTGGGACGACCATGGGGTTGTTCTGGGAAGTGCCAGTAATGCTTTCAGTGGTTTACCTCGCACGGTATTTGAGGAAAAAGAATTTCTGGCTTCCAAGCGAACTCAAACGTAACGAAACCAAAAAATAATTTAATTTCAAAAAGAAATATATCTAAAGAACTCGGTTTAGGGGAAATATAAATGTCGGAATTAAATGAATCAGATTTGGAGCGATTGAAACGGCATATTAAAGAGTGTAAGGCATGTGCTGCGGAAGAGGGGGTAGAAGTACATATATCAAAGCTAAAAGGTATTTTAGAAAAATATTCTTCTGAGAAAACCAAGAAACTGGTTAGAACTTTTAAGGCATTAGGGAATCCGCTTCGTATAAAAATATTATTATTACTCTTAGAGAAAGATGAACTTTGCCCCTGTGAATTAAATATCACTTTTGAACTTTCACAATCGAATATCTCTCATCATCTGAACATTTTAGAACGCGCAGAATTAATTTCCAATTATACGCGGGGAAAATGGAAGTATTATCGAATCACTCCACTAGGGAAAGACTTGCTGAAGTTTCTCTAAGAAATAGGCGACAATTACCTTAATTCTTATTTACCTTTTTATTCCATAAGGAGTGAGATAAGTTCAACTAGCAGGAGAAGACAATGGGACCATCTGATGGTATAGAACAGGCGACATATGAGCAATGTTTAGAGCTGTTAGGGGCAGATATTAATGGGCTGAGTGATGCTGAAGCCGAAGCTCGATTGGCACAATATGGTCCTAATCAATTAAAGGAAAAAAAGGAAAGAAATCCGCTCATCATTTTTTTAAAGCAATTTAAGTCAGCATTTGTGTATATTTTAGTGATTGCCGCAATCATATCGCTCATTGCCAAACAAAGTCTAACTGAATTTTTTGTTATTATTTCAATCTTGATAATTAATGCCGTTATCGGCTTCATTCAAGAATGGAAAGCTGAAAGAACAATTCGATCGATTCATGCTTTAATTGAAGATAAAGCGATGGTAGTTCGTGGAGGAGAAGAGGTGGAACTTTCTGTAGAAAAAATTGTCCCGGGGGATATATTGCTTCTTGCCGCAGGGAAGAAGGTTCCAGCGGACACGCGGGTTTTGTTTGAGCGAAATTTGCATGTGGATGAGAGCTTGCTCACAGGGGAAAGCGTTCCAATCAAGAAAGAAGTATTTTGTTTAGCGAAAAAGCCGCACTTTTATGAGCAGCTTAACATGGTTTTTGCCGGATCTTATGTAACGGAAGGAAGAGGGAGAGGATTGGTTATATCTACTGGTAATACTACGTTATTGGGGAAAATCCATAAGAAACTCACCGAAATCAAAGAAAAATCTACGCCCATGGCCATTCGGATTAAGCAACTCAGTTTATTTTTTGTAATTTTCGCTTTAACTTTTTTTGGTCTTACCCTAGTTGCGGGACTGTATAGAGGCATTCCAGGAAATGATTTACTATTTTTAGCCCTTGCTAGCCTCGTATCTGCCATTCCTGAAGGATTAATTGTTGTGATAACCATTGTAATTTCGATCGGAATTTATCGATTAGCCCAAAAAAACGTAATTGTCCGAAATTTAGGTATTATTGAGACCCTGGGAATTACTAACATTATTTGTTCGGATAAAACGGGCACCTTGACTAAAAATGAAATGATGGTTCGCCGGATTTATACGCCAGATAACATGTATGAAGCAAGCGGAACCGGCTATGATGTCGATAGTGGCGGAATTTTTTTAGCGGGATATGGCCCTGAATGTTATTTGCATTCTCCTAATTTTTGCTATCTGCCCGATAATGAACCACAGCATGCACATGAACCGATTAAAGGAGATCGTTTAAAAGAGTTTCCCGATTTAGAGAATTTATTAATATTTATGGGATTGTGCAACGATGCCGAGGTTTTTTCAGAATCCTATAATCCCAAAACATGGCATATTAAAGGTTCGCCCACGGAGGCCGCCTTGCTTGTGGCGCTCGAAAAAGTTGGGCTTCAACAATTTCTACTGGAAGAAAAGTGGTTACGAATTTCGGAAATTCCTTTTTCTAGCAAGCGAAAATTTATGGCGACACTGCACGAGCCAGGATCAACTCTTCCGGAAAATGAAACGCATAAAGTAGAAATACGGGATAAAAATCTATTAATTGTGAAAGGCGCGCCAGAGAAATTAAAGGAATTCGCTGTTGAAATGCCTTTAAAATGTCAATCCGTAATTGATGAATTTACCGCCCAAGGTTTACGGGTGCTCGGGTGTGCGATCAAATATATGCCATCCACTGCACGCCAAGTTACGGAAGAGGAACTGAAGGGTATTCAATTTTTGGGGCTCGTTGGAATAAGTGATCCGCCCCGAGAAGGCGTAGCTAATTATGTCAAAAAATGTAATCAAGCGGGGATTTCTGTCCGTATGGTTACGGGAGATAATCAATTGACCGCGAAAGCCATTGCCCAAGAGGTGGGCATTTTTAACGCAGCAACTGGAGATCTCGCCCTGAATGGAGATGATTTGGAAGAAATTCCCGATGCGGAGTTGGTACAAACTATAAATAAAAAAGTCAAAGTGTTCTCTAGAACCGATCCGATCCATAAATTGAGAATTGTGAAAGCTTTTCAAGCAAGCGGCGCCATTGTCGCCATGACGGGAGATGGGGTAAATGATAGCCCAGCTCTCAAGCAAGCAGATATTGGTATCGCAATGGGTATTACTGGTACAGATATTGCTAAAGAAGCTGCGGATGTTGTCTTAAAAGATGAGAAATTTGAAGCTATTGTAGATGGAATTGATGAAGGGCGGAACATTTTTAATAGTTTTCGGCGAGTGGTTCTTTATCTATTCTCCACAAGTTTAGGACAAGGATTATTTATTGTGTGCAGTTTATTTCTTCCCTTTTTTGTCACAACTTTTTTGGTATTATTACTCCTTC
>CAYGYC010000044.1:3769-18831 GCA_964353755.1 uncultured archaeon
GGTTTTTAGATGCGGGAGTGGCGATGGAACCTAAAGAAGAAGGTCTATTAGAAAAATCACCTGGTTCATTAAAACAGCAAATATTATCTAGGGGGATCATTAAATTAGGTATTTTTTATGCCGCAATAATGGTTGTGGGCACCTCACTTGTTTATTTAATCTTAACAAGCCTAGGTTGTACGAACCCTCAAATTAGAACTGGCATTTTCTTAAGCTTAATCATCTTTCAATGGTTTAACACTTTCAATTGTCGATCCCCAAATAAATCAGTTTTCACAATAGGCTTCTTTAAAAACCGTCTGTTATTGATTTTTTTATTGATTAATATCTTTCTCGTTGCCATTTTATTCATATTCCCTGCGCTGACAAACACCTTTGACATTGCGCCTCTAGGCATTCTAGAATTGCTTATTATAGTCGGGATCGCGTCCACTATTTGGCTCTTAGACGAAGTCCGTAAAAGATACCGCCTTTTATTCATTCGGGATTAATTTGCAGAGAATATAAAAATTATAAATTGAATAATAGAAGTGTATGAAAGGTATAGGTATAAAAATTATAAATTGAATAATAGAAGTGTATGAAAGGTATAGGTATGAAAGGTATAGGTATAAGCATTTCGCCGACTGATGCGTTAATCATAGTCGACATGCAGAATGATTTTCTCCTGGGAGGAGCCTTGGCAGTTCAGGGAGGAAACGATATCATAAACGGCATAAATCGTATTTCTCTCGCTTTTGATAAAATTCATGCAAAAATTGTTCTTACACAGGACTGGCACCCACCACATCACAAATCTTTTGCTAGTACCCATCCGGGGAAAAAACCCCTTGATGCATATTCAACTATTAGTATCGGACCTATACTTTGGCCGGATCATTGTGTGCAAGGAGAGAAAGGAGCTGATTTTTCGCCTTTATTAGATACAGCCGTTGCAGATGCAATTATAAGGAAAGGATTAAATCCTGAAATCGATAGTTACTCGGCATTTATTGAAAATGACAAAAAAACTGAGACCGGTCTTGCGGGGTATCTTAAATCATTAAAAGTGTCGCGATTCTTTATATGTGGTCTTGCCCTCGATTATTGCGTCTATTATAGTGCATTAGATGGAAAAAAGTTAGGATTTGACGTATATTTACTTACCGATTTGAGCAGAGGAATCGATAGTCCTCCAGGAAGTATCGCGAACGCCTTGGAAACCATGGCTAAAGCCGGAATAAAATTTGTGGATTCGAAGACTATTCTAGTATGATGGATATTGCTTTTAATACGATTATGTCAATAATCACTAATATGAGAGAATTTCTCCCATACAGCAATTATAAATTTGCCCCGTAATGCATTGCGTTGTGGCTAATAATGCTGTAACTTCAATCAAATCTTTTGCAAAGAGTGGTTTTTGCAATAACTGACGCGATAATATTTCCCGTACCACCTCTTCGCGGTTTAGATTTGTTTTTTCGATTTTTTCTTGGATTTCCTTCTCATGGCGTGGAGTGAACACATAAGTGGGAGAAATACCATTAATTTTGATGCTATACGGGGCGGCTTCATACGCGGCATAATGGATGAAATGAGCTAAACCTGCCTTGGCGCTTCCATAAGGAGCTTTATGAGGCGCAATATTCTTTGCCGAGCTTGAGACGAAATGAACGATATTTCCGCTCGTTGATTTCATGGCTTTAATTGCATATTTGGTCAGGAGAAAAGCCGATTTGAGGTTTAAAGCAATCACTTTATCAAATTCATCAGCGGGAAAATCCTCAATGGGATGGGAAAATAAACTCCCGCCTACACAATTAATTACGATATCTAATTGCCCGTATTTTTCTTGTATGTGTTGAAAAATACCTTGGACCGCATCTTCCCTAGTTAAATCGCATGGCAAATGTTCCAAATTTGGAGGGGGCGATTCCAAAGGCAATGATAAGTCCCGTCGATTGGAAGTAATTAGGAACTGAACTTTATCTATAAAGTATTCTAGGAGCGCACTTCCAATTCCACTACTTGCTCCGGCTAAAAGAAGTACTTTATTTGATATCATGGTAATTACTTTAGATAATTCGTTATAAAATAAATTTTGGAAATTAACGCCTCAATCTTTTAATTCAATAGTAAAAATGTTAATTTGGTTTGAAGGTAATCGTGAGCAAGCACATGAAAACTAAGATTATCGAAATTGATCATTTAACAAAGAAATTCAAAAATACGGTGGCAGTTGATGATCTCAGTTTAGATATCTACGAGAATGAAATTTTTGGATTACTAGGACCGAATGGGGCAGGAAAAACAACTTTAATTTATTTGCTGGCTACGATTTATCGCCCTACTTCGGGGACAACTCGTATTGCCACTTATGACCTAATTGCAAATCCATCGCAAATACGAAAGATGATTGGGGTGTCATTTCAAGAGGCGAAATTAGATTGGTCGCTAAATTACAACGAGATATTAAACTGGCATGGTAAAGTTTGCGGAGTATCTAAAGAGGAGCGGAAAGAACGCATAAAATATTTAGTGGGTAAATTACAAATGGAAGATGCGAAAGGCAAGCCCGCTTATCAATTAAGTGGGGGGCAGAAAAAGAAAGTTGAAATGGCAAAAATTCTATTACAACGCCCGAAAATTGCTTTCATTGATGAACCCACTGCGTTCTTAGACCCTTATATTAAACAGCAAATCTGGGATTTCATTCTTGAACTTCGAGAAACCGGCGCCACAATAATTCTGGCGACCAATTTAATGGGAGAAGCCGAATTCTTGTGTAAAAAAGATCGCGTTGGCATCATGAATCAAGGGAAGATTATCAAAATTGGCAGTCCCTCTGAATTAAAAGATACAATTCTCGGGGGCGATATCATCCAAGTCGATACCAAAAATCCAGTTCCACAAATAGAAGAACAATTGAGAACCATTCCGAATATCATGGATATTAAAATCCTTGAAAATAAGGTAATGATCTATTTGAATAAATCAGAAGAAGTAGCATCCGATATCCTCAAAATCTTCCTCCAGAATGGAATTGTGGTGGATAAATTTCAAATGAATGAGCCCACATTAGAGAAGGTATTTTTCAAATATACGCAAAAATCTTTAGAATCTTGAGAATAAGCTAGGAATTCTTATGGGAAATTTTTTAAATATTGTTGAACGGGATTTAAAACGCCTCTGGAATTATAAAATTTTTATTTTTACGGAATCCCTTACCTTTTTGGTTCAAATATTTATTTATGCATATATCCTCTCTTTTTTAATCAATCCTGCTGAATTAAACTACACGCAATTTTACGCGGCGGGTGTTATGATATTAACCCTCTGGTCCTTCGGGATGTGGGCGGCTTGGGAAATTGTAGATGAGAGAAGTGAGGGTGTTGTTGACTATCACCTCACTTTACCGATTTCCCGAGCTGAATACGTATTAGGTCGTATGGTTGGAGGTACAATTCGTACTCTAATCTATTCAATACCACTATTAATTATTTTTTTATTTGTTACAGGAGTTGAAAACATTTGGAATTTATTAAGCATGTTTGGACTTTTAATTCTCTTCGCTTTTGGTGTAACAGGCATAGGAATTATCATTGGGACTAGCACACTTGAGCATTCTAAATTAAATTTTATTTTGGGATTAATTGATGCCTTTTTAATTCGATTAAGTACTATTTATTATCCAGAAAGTGCAATGCAATACTGGATGCAATTTGTGAGTCAGATAAATCCGCTTACACATGCGGCGGATGCGCTTCGTTGGGGATTGGGTCTGTCAGATCATCCTGTTACACTTTATGCGGTGCTATTTCTCGTTATATTCTCAATTATTTTCATAGGGGTAGCAATTCGAATCTATAGTAAACGAATGGAGGGGGGCTTGGCAACGTGAATATGTTAATAGTGATTGAACGGGATTTAAGGAATTTCTTGAAATATAAATATTGGATTGGAATTTTATTAATCACAAATCTAGTAGATTTACTGATTATGGCCGCTAACTTTTCTAATCTTGTGACTTTTGAAGCAGGGACTTTCAATTATCTCCAATTCTTTGCCCCTGGAATAACGGTCCTTTCATTATTTGGGGCGACTTTCATCATGGGAATCGAGGTTAGCGGAGAACGGCATTCGCAACAAATACATTATCTACTATCATTGCCAATAGATCGATTTCAATTCACCGTTGCACGGGCATTTGCAGGCGCAATTCGATCAATGGTATTCAGTATTCCTCTACTCATCATTGCTATTATCATGCTTGGAGTGCCTTCAGCTCTAAACTTGGTTTTGAGTCTCGCTTGTTTGTTTATTCTTGCCATAGGATTAACCTCATTGAGCATTGCTCTTGCTACCGCCATTATGAATACGAGACGTTACCAACTGGCGCGTGGCATGGTAAGTATGTATTTAATGTTCGCCTCCACAGTTTTTTATCCATATCAGACCGGTGGAGTGCCAATTCTAGCACGTATTCCCGTTATTAATGTAATTGCAGAGTTAAATCCGTTGAGTTATGGGGCAAACTTACTGCGAAGCATAATAGATCCAGCACTATATGGCGAAGTCCGCGCCTTAGATGTCATCGGGTTGATCCTTTTTGCGGTTATAATGGTCTATGCCGGACTTTATTTTTATAATCGCTTTACTAAAATTGCTTAGAAATCAGGTAATATAAATAAAAATGCGGCAATCTATTACGATTCTTAAAAATGGTTTATTCAATTCTAAATATATTTCTCAATTTTGCGATTTATAGCCATCTATCTTTTTGATTTTATGGAATTACATAAAAAATTAATAGTTTAAAGGGAATCATAAGAAAAAAAACTTTATATCAATCTTAAGAAATACCAAGCTTGTAAGAAAGTCCATCTGTTCTAAAGTGAGAATAGAAAGATATCTGTTCTAAACTGAAAAATGGAGGATTTAAAATGAAATACGGAATTAAGACGTTAGAAGATGTGGATGTAAAAGGAAAGAAAGTGTTAGTTCGATTTGATATTAATGCGACAATTACGAAGAAGGACATGAAAATCCAGAATCCCCTTCGATTAAAGGAAATCGGCGATACTTTGAATGCGTTGAAAGATGCAGCAGTCATAATTCTTGCGCATCAAGGTCGTGCTGGGGATAAAGATTTTACCAGCTTAGCACCGCACGCCAAAGTGATGCAAGAGTTATTTGGCAATAAGGTTAAGTTCGTGCCAGATATTATTGGTCCCGCGGCTATTGACGCCATTAAGAAGGTGAAGCCGGGAGAGATTTTACTCTTGGAAAATGTGCGAATGCTCGCTGAAGAAACGTTGGAAGCTCCTCCGGATCAACTTGCCAAAACCTACTTGGTAGAGACCTTAGCCCCATTGGTCGATATCTTCGTCAATGATGCTTATGGTGCCGCCCATCGCGGCCAGACCTCGTTAGTTGGCTTTACTGAGAAGCTCCCGAGCGTGATGGGAAAGATCATGGAAAAAGAATTAGATGCCATGGATAAAGTTATGACAAAACCAGCTAAACCTCGTGTATTTTTAATCGGAGGCGCCAAGGTAGATACTAAATTCGATGTCGCTAAAGCACTCTTAGAAGGCGGAAAAGCTGATAAGTTGCTTGTCTGCGGGTTGCTCCAAAACGTGTTTTTAGAGGCAATGGGGAAGAGTGTCAAGGATGTAAATAAGAAACCAATCAAAAACTTCGATAAATACATTCCGGAAGCTAAGAAACTCTTGGAGAAATTTAAAGATGTTATCGTCCTTCCTGAAGATCTAGCGATTAATAAGGAAGGGGCACGAGAAGAGGTTTCGGTCGATAATTTATCGGATAAATATGCAACAGCTGATATCGGCGAGAAAACCATAAAGAAATTTGTCGAGATTATCTCAAAGGCGGGCACTATTGCTGCGAATGGACCCCCAGGTGTCTTTGAAACAAAAGGATTTGAAAAAGGATCGAAAGCGGTCCTAGAAGCAATGGCAGCTTCGAAAGCCTATGTTGTAGTCGGCGGCGGCGAATTGGGTGGATATGCAGACGATCTGAAGGTTAAATTATCTTTCATTTCCACAGGCGGTGGTGCCATGCTCGAATACATGACTGGAAAAGAGTTGCCCGTCATTGCGGCATTGAGAAAAGCTGCTACACCAAAAGAAACGAAACCAGCGGCAAAGCCTGAAACGAAACCAGCTGAAAAAGTTGATGCCAAGAGACCTGCATTTAAACCTACATAAAAAGAGACTTATCTTTACGCGTTAAATTAAAAAACTTCTTATTTTTTTTAATTTTTTCCCTAATTTTCTCCCTAAAAAGTTATTGTTATCAGGTTACAGAAATTTTAATAAAATATTTATTAAATAACGAGTTTCATTTTGTAGCCTCTCTTTTTTAAGATGATAATAAAGGTTAAGAATATCTTGAAAATCGATTCACGATTTTTAAAATAAGATTTGAAAAAAAATAATCTTTATTTTTTTAATCTATATACAAGAAAATCCAAAACAAATATATTGAGAATAAGTATAAATAATACCATTGTTAAATGCCGCTTAGTGGGTGGTGGAATTGGTATTACAGACAGTGGATTGGGTGGCCATCGGATTCTGGATTCTGGATTCTGTTGGTTTGTACCGAATTTGGGATTTTTCTGACTTTATTTCAAAAATATTTAAATATAAAAGAGAAAAGTAAAATACAGTTAGCTTTCTGCTTAGTGTTCCTTTGTTTAGGTATAGGACGTATTTTTCTGATCTATTTCGATTATGGTTTAACGAATCTAAACTCGGCTAATTATATTTTATATCAAAATTGGTGGAAACTCGCGATCTTATTTTATATATTAGGAATAGGATTCTTATTTCTGACATCAGAATACCGCGTCTTTCGGGGAAAAGATTATTTCGTTTTTTTCATCGGATTTGCTATTATGGTCTGCGTTGCCTTTGTGGTTCAAGATTTTCTCCTCAGTCAAGATCTCCTTACGTATGCACTGTTTTTTGCGGTTTTCATTCCTATTAGTTATATATATCTCGCGATAAAACTTCCAAAGTTAGCAAGAAAGAATGTATTTCTAATGCTCATTGGATTAATCCTTTATCTACTCTTTGATCTAATACTCTCTGCCGGAATTGCGCCTATATTAGGGATTGATATTCATTATTTATATTTAATTAGCGCGATTTGCCAAAGTCCCAGCCTGCTCATTATGGCATGGGGCATAAAACGACTGTATTTTACTGAAACAGCTTGAATGAGAGTACTCTATTGTTAAATTGGTAGTACGAAGAAAAAAAAAAGAGTTAGGAAAGAGTTCGATAGAAACGTCTCCGCTGAACGATAAAACTGAGCGCAAGTAAACTGATTAATATATATATAAGTTCAAATCCGGGAATCGTGCCTGGCTCTTCTACTGGATATTTAAACTGGACCAGCGCCAAATCAAGATTGCCCGCCCCAAAACTGTTAGTATATCCGATACCGTAGAGAAATCCGCTGGTATCCAGCATTATGCCATAGCCAAAATCATAATTAGCGCCACCCCAGGTGGTGTTCCAAAGTTGCGTGCCATTCGGAGCATACTTGACAAGCGCGAAATCATAAGCACCTACCCCATAACTATCAGTACTCCCGATGCAGTAAGGGGAATTGCTGGCATCCACCACCACACCCCCCCCATCTTCATTGGAAGGGCCGCCCCACGTGGTATTCCAGAGTTGCGTGCCATCCGAGGCAAACTTGATCAATGCTAAATCATATCCGCCCGCTCCAAAACTGTTCGTATACCCGATAGAGTAGACGGCGCCGTTGGCATCCACCACTACACCTTTGCCATAATCCGAATTAGAGCCACCCCAGGTGGTGTTCCAGAGACGCGTGCCATTCGGGGCAAACTTGACCAGCGCCAAATCAGAGTAACCCGCCTCAAAACTATGAGTATCCCCGACGCAGTAAATGGCGCCGCTGGCATCCAACGCCACACCATAGCCAGCATCGGAACTAGCGCCGCCCCACGTGATGTTCCATTGCAATGCAATGTTCTCTGCATTCGTATGAAGGATTATAGGATTATCTTCGAGGTTTTGAAGGGATCCATTAGTTGTACTACTAACATATATACCACCACTGACGGTTAGGATCGTCAGCATTCCGAGGATTGTTACCGTATATAGTATTCTTCTATATAATTTCCTCATTTTAGTTTCCTTTCCATTATTTTCTGGGATAACTTATAACAGAGCCACCTACTATAAAAAAGTTGTTAATAATTGCCAACTTGCATCAGCTGAAGTTAATGAGACCTAATTTCACAGATACGCCTTAGCGGGAGTGCAATGGAGAAGGAGTTGCTGTTAAATTCTGAATTTTCCTAATTTCATTCCAAAAACATATAAAAGTTGAATGAGAGAATAGCATACATTATAAGATGTTCTCATATTGGTGGTGTTCATATTCGCGGATTAATGAAAAAAGGCACCAGAAAGGAAAAAAATTGGAAAAAAGTTAGTGTTAATTTTAAAGAGCCGTACAAAGAGGCAACCGAGCGATTTCGAAAAGAGGTTCTTACGCGATCTGATTTTGATCCAGCAACGCTCTTTCAATTTAGCATTTTTATGGCCAAAAGTCTTATTCAAATGTTAGAAGATGTTGAAGAAAATTTTGGTCCCGAAGGGCAAAAGGTTTGTAATGAAGCATTGATTAAAGTTGGGCGCGACATGGCGGAACAAATGTTCGGCGGGCTCGAAAAACCGTCAGATATTCCAGATATTGAATTAATAAGTTATATAGCCACACAAATAAACACAGTTTCTTGGACATCCGTTGAAGACCCTTGCATCTTAAATGATGAAAAATGTGAGTTTGATATCGTTTGGTGCCCTTTAGAGGATGTTTATAAGGCATTTGACTGTCGAATCCAACGGTATCTTGTCCAAGGGATTTTAGATCGAGTGAGAGAGATGCATCCTGGTGCTGATTTTGACCTTGAGTTTCTGAGTACGATTCCCGCAGGGGGAAAAACCTGTAAATTCCAAATAAAAAAGCGAGCAGAGGGCGCTCCAGATAAATGGAAGCTCTATTCGGACCTCCTAGAACAGCGTGCTTTGAAACGGTGGAAAGCCAAGCATTCCCCAGAATAAAAAGTAGATATTTAGGTGTTAAATAAAAAAAGAGAATTATTGAGATTGTATTATTGAGAAGCGGGCGTTTTTAGAAAAGCGGGCATTGAGCAGAAAAAAATTAGATGAATTTAGAATTTAAATAATACCTTTTTTCTTCCATTCCTCAAGGGTTTCAGGAGAAAATCCGAGTAAATTTTCAAGAATCTCCTTGTTATGTTCGCCGAGATTGGGCCCTTTGGAATCAATGCGCCCCGGGGTTTCTGAGAATTTAAGAACGGGACCCGGAATGGTGGCTCTTTCCACTCCATCGAACTTAAATTTTCGTACATACATACCGCGTGATTCTAATTGGGGCTGATCATGCACTTCATCAATGGTAATGATGGGCCCACAGGGAATACGTTCTTTTTCTAAAATTTGAATAACTTCATCACGCGGCTTAGTGGTAGTCCATTCTCGAATTGCTTCATCCAACATTTCAACATTATCCATTCGTTTAATGGGAGTCTTTAAGCGGCGATCTTGGGTTAGTTCGGGGCGCCCAATAATCTGCATTAAGCGTTTAAATTGCTTTTCGGTGATGCTGACAATAGCGACTCGTTGCCCATCCTTAGTGGGGTATTGATTATAAGTGGGCAGGATTCGGGAGGTCAAATCGCGATCTTTGGCTCTGCCAATGAATTCCCGCGCTTGAGCTCGGATATTAATAGCATACATCATATCCTGCATCGACAAATCAATGAATTGCCCGTGCCCGGATTTTTCACGCCAATAGAGCGCTTGCATAATGCCTAAGGCGATTAAATGTCCTGCGGAATAATCTGCGACCGGGATTCGCGGAGGACCATCAATATCCAAGGCATGTGCAATGCCAGAAGTGGCTTGAGCTATAATATCGAAAGCAGTTCGATTCCGGAGCGGACCAGTCTGCCCAAATCCCGAGATGGCAGCGTAGATTAGCCGCGAATTTATCTCTTTTAAGGCTTTATAACCTAAACCCCATTTTTCCATGGTTCCCGGTGTAAAATTTTCTAATACAATGTCGGAAATTTCAACTAGTTTCTTTAAAACGTCCTGCCCTTCCTTCACATTTAAGTTCAGCGTGATAGATTTTTTATTTCGATTCAGAATAGTAAAGAGGGGGGCGATCTGCTTGTCAAAAAAGACAAACATGCGCATGGCTTCTCCGAAACCAGGGCTCTCCACTTTAATCACTTCCGCCCCTTGATCGGCCAGAAAACAGCCACCCCATGGACCAGAAATGAACTGCGATAAATCTAAAACCCGAATACCATCTAATATTCGCATATTTGCCATAGAAAAATGCCCCTATTATTGAGTACAATCCGATAATAAGAAAAATAAGTTAAGATAAAAGATGTTTATAGACCGTCTTAACTCGCATCTGTGCTTGTTCTGCTGCCTTGCTTTTTAATTCTTTAGCCATTTCTTCAAACGAAACCAGTTTTTTCACTATTTCATTCCAAGGCGTCGAGAATTCATCGATTTTTCCTTCAAATAAGATCCGTTTGCGAATTACTTTAATCAGATTTTCTTTCCCCATTTTAATAGCTGTCCGTTCGCAATTCCCGCAATAAATACACTTTTCTTCATCTACGATTAACTTATTTGCTTCATTTAAAGAGAGACACCCCGAGGGGCAGATTTCCGCGCAGGGTTTGCATTTGGCATTCCATTTCTTCATATCAATTTGGAGCTGCCCTTCCACGAATTTTCGTAATTTCTCTTTTTTCCCCTCGATCTCAGTAACGAGGAGCTTGGGCAGGGATTTGTTCTCCACCATTAAATTCTTGCGTTCTCCATCTAAACGAAATTCAAAGGCATTTGCAGGACAAATATAATCGCATAAACCACACATCACACATTTGGTCATGTCCACGATATTGAATTCCGTATCTTTTTCTACCTTGCGTGAAATGGCTTCTTTAGGACATGTTTTAATACAAAATAAGCAGCCTATGCATTTGTTTAAGTCATAAAACAATTCCGATTTATGGATAAGGAGCCGCAACTCATACTTGTGCCGCCCTTCAATTTTACTCATACCTTTATACGGAATCATTGGATACCAACTCCGAAAAAACACACGTGCAAGGGTTAATAAAAATTTTCTTCTTCACCCCGTTTCTTCGAGTACCAGTCAGATGACTAATTCATATGCAAGGAGAGAAGTTCTCGTTGCAGTTAGTAAGCTATACTTTCGATTTAGCGGTTTGAACGCTCCTCTTTACGCAGGATTGTATCAATCTGTCCTTAAACTACATATTTGATTAGGTTGGACAAATCTTTGGTTATGGAAGATAATTGGTGATTGACCTTATCAAGACTGCGTTGCCTCGAAAAGAAAACGAGGTAGAACCGGCTACTATCAATTTGTAGCGGCTTTTGGAATAACCAGCCATTTTCCATTTGCGCTTCCAATACGGCAGGGGGCGTGATATTATATTTTAATAGTTTTTCCGTCATATTGGCAAAGAAGGGTCCGGTAATTTGACAGAGATTTCGAGCCATCTCATTTAAGGAGGCCTCGGCAATGATAAGAACATTGGCATCTAGCAGGATAACAGCATCTGAATCGGTATTTTTCATAAAATCTTCCAAGGCGCCTTTTAATACGCGCGTTTTGGGCAGGGCTTTAGCGATACCCGATACAAAGGCGCGTGATAAATTCTCGCGATCGAAAATGCTGGTTTCATAAAATTCGATTTGTAGGGATTTAGGATAGCGGGAAAAATGGTTTTTAAGGTTTTCAATATTGGTAAGAACTTTTTTCGTGTCTTTAATTTCTGGATCGACCTTATGCATTAAAATTATAATAATTGGGGGGAGACCTATCTTATTCAGAAATTCGATCGATTTATCAAAATAATCAATAGCCTCATCAAATCGTTTTGAATCCTGCACATCAATTACAAAGAAGATCAGGTTTGTTTCTCCAAAGATGAAGCCTTTTTTTGATAAATATTCGTCCCGGTATTGTTTTTGACCGCCGAGATCCCATATTTTTACAGGTAATCCAAAGATCTTAAAGTCCTCGCGGACCGTAAAACTAACCGTCGGTTTAAGGGCATACAAACTAGCGAATCGTTGTTCCAGGGTATAAATAATAGACGTCTTGCCGGAATTATCCAAACCCGTCATGATTATCTTTAAAATATTTTGACTCATCTTTTTCGCGCATTCCGATTTTGTTATTTAAGTATAAATTTCTCTTTAATTGAGTAAACTTCCTAATTTTTAGATTTATTGATAGAAAATTATAAAGAAAAAAAGTGAAAAAAAAGGTAGGTTAAAAAATCATTAGCTTTGATCGGAATCAGTTGAAATGGGAATTGCTTGCCCAGGAAATAATTAAAAAAGATCTTTGTTTTTGAAATAAAGAAAGTGGGTGGCGAGAACCGCTTTATTTTAGAGATCCTTTTTTTAAGGAAATGCTCGTAGTTTTAGACTATTATTTAGTTGATTTCATCAGAAACTTGAATCCGCTCACACAACATAGTAGGAACTTAAACTTTTTGAATGGGAGTAGAAACTAGATTTATAAAGTGGAAAGTCCTTTTTAGTCTAGAGAAAAATGACCACCAATTTCCAGAAATGTAAAGATTGGATAGAAATTGCACTGACGGATGCACTTACTGCGTTTGAGAATTATAACAGCTCAAATTTTTATGCTTCTTTTTATTTTTCCCAACAGAGCAATGAAAAACTCTGTAAATCACTTTTGTTATTATTTGGAAAACAAGTTAAAAAAACCCATTTCCCAACCTAACTTTTACAAGAGTTATTGAGAAATAACCAGATTCAAGACCAATTCGTTCAAAAATTGATTACAATTCTCATTCAACAGACACTTTATTTGGAACGCGAACGTGAAGTCCCTCGTTATGGTATTGAAGAGTCAGATCGCTTATTAAAGCCTCAAGATTTATATTCATCTACGGATGCATTAAATGCTTTGCAAACAACTTCTAAGAATTTTGAAGTTTTCTGCCAAATAGTGGATTTTCTCTCCAAAAAATCCCATTTCCAAACAATCTTTCCAAATATTCAATCCTTTATAGATAAGGTGAAAAATGTATTAAACTCCAAACAAAAGGAATAAATCCCGCCTATATCCCCATAATCAAGGAGGGAATTCGATCTCTCCAATCCTACTTTAAGATAGAGGGCATATTATTATTTGGTTCTTTGGCAAAAAACACTGAGAAGCCCTTTGAAGATGCAATAAGTGATGTCGATCTTATAATTCTTGTCAAAGATTTACCATCTGTTAAAGAACGATTGCTTTTTATGAGAACTCTTATGATTGACCCCCGTTTACGAGTAATTTTACTTATGCCTGAAGAAATAAATGCCATGATGACAACTACAGGATGGCTGATGGATGCCCTCTCTTCGGGGAAAATCCTTTATGATCCCAACAATCTGCTTGAAGCTTTAACCGTTTCCTTTCGGAGAAAGCTGCAAGAGAAACATATCGTTGAAACTCCCCTTTGCTGGGACCGCCCTGTCAAGCTGGGGGATGAAATTGAATTGTAAGTAACCAGGATAAAAGAATTTAAGGTTTTTAAAGTAAAAAATAAAGAATTAGAAACTTAAAAGAGAAAGAATTTCTCTGTTTAAGGTTAAAAAAGGGAGAATTTTTCTTCTATTTAAGAACGCCATTTTTTAGGGGAACGCTCGTATCGCACTCAGTTTGTTCCAACTCTTCAGCGGATTTCGCTTTCAAGGAGACACGCAACTGGCATCCCTTTTCAAAATATTCCGGTTGAACACCGCAATAGCCCACAGCAGCCATTTGTTGGATAAGGGGAACGCAGGCAAAGGTGCAAATATAACGTTCTTCTAAATTAGAGAATTTTAAACTCTTCAGGGTTCTTTTAAATTGTTTTAGGACGGGGCAGTCCTGTATATCGATGAGCTCATAGTCATCAGTTATTTCTGAAATGGTGACATGCTCTAAGCCCACGAGATATTGCGCTTCGGTCACAATTATTTCACTTAAACGCCTCATGATTTGGTGCGGGAGTAATTTGGCGAGAATTTTAGCAATAAGCTTCTTAATCAGTCCTACCTTAAGTTTTTCTGCCCACTGTGGATTGTCATGCAAAAAGAATTTCTCTACGGCTTCAATCCCATAATTATCTAATAAAAATTTCATCATCGTGGTTCTTTGCTCGACAGCGTCAGCGAATGCCACTTGATATTTGGTTTTAAGGTCCCATTCATCGAATTTATACGCGGGTTTATCCATGGGTAAATTTTGCGAGAATTTTTTCGAATCCATGTTCAAACTTCCCAGTAATAAATTATTATATAAGTAAAAAACACTTCGGATTTTCCAGTTTTAGTTCTGAATGGTTTCGCGTTATTACCTTTTAAATATTGCGATAGATCGCCTATAACTCAGAACTGACGTGGATTCAGTTACAAAACTTACGATTTTGGAAGGGAATGACTGAAAGAATGCGATTTAGATAGTCTTGTCGTAATGTCTTGGAATGAATTTTTAGAGATACATAAAAGGGGAGATATCTTCATATAAATGAAACGTAATGATAAGACAACTCAATTTTATATGCCACAATTTGGAATATTTCCTTTTGGATTGTAGGATGAGGTATGCGTTTCTAAAAAAAATTATGAGAGAAATTTGAAAGGTTCAATATGCTTCAAATCGTTAATTAATTCTTCCAATAACTATATTACTTAGGTAGTTATTATTTATTACTAAAAAAGGGTGATAAAATGAAAGAATGGTACTCCGAAATTAGGAATAAATATCTTCCGGAAATCCAAGTAACCTTAGAATTAAATCACGAAACGCCAGTCCTAAATTTTGTAGGAACCTGGGTGGGATACGGGATGAGATTGACCGGCTTATTCGTTCTAGCTGAGAATAACCTGTATTTCCGCGGCAAAATGAAAATGACCTTTACGAGTACG
>CAYGYC010000045.1:0-2751 GCA_964353755.1 uncultured archaeon
CAGATTGGTTAATGAGCCACCAAGAATCGTGGAGAGACTATCTTCCGTCCTAAATAACTTGGCAGGAGACTATGACATAATCTCAATCCCTTACACAGAGCAGGCCACCGACACTGAGAGTGATACCTCATTTCATGAACAGATCATTCAAGGGATGAAGCATAAACCCGATAAAAAACCCGATGCTGAATGGATTGAAAGGATTGATTTACTCATTGGAATGAGACTCCACGCCCTTATCAGTGCAATCAATATCGGCAAGAAAGTACTGGCTATAGATTACGACGCAAAAGTAGGACGGATATTTTCCGAATTAACTATGGAAAATAAGGTGGTCCCTTATGACGAAGTTGAAAAGATCCCGCAAATAGTCAGAGAGAAAATATTCAAATCTGACATGCTGGCCCTGAGGGAAAAAGTGAATGAAGCCCTGATCGCCAGAATATGTTCAGATATTAAAGAGGAGCCTAAACCCAAGATCTCAGTTATCATGATTACTTACAATAGAGAAAAATATTTAAAAGAAGCGATTGATTCAGTCTTGGCCCAGACCATGCCGGATTGGGAGCTGGTCATCATAGACGATGGAAGTACGGACAACACCCGAGAGTTAGTGGAATCTTATAAAGAGAAAAAGATAAGGTATTATAACTTTGGACATAATGGAATTACCTTTTCAAGGAATATAGGGAGTTTACTTAGCAGGGGAGAGATTATCGCTGTAGCAGACTCTGATGACATCAACCTGCCCCACCGATTGGAATTGACTTATAAGGAGATGAAGAGACGTGGGGCTGATATCCTTTATGGATCTATGATCCAGTTCAAAGAAACTGGAGAAAAGGAATTGATACCCAGTCACCCCTTTTCTTATGAACAGTTGCAAAAAGGAAATTTTTTATATCACCCTACTGTAGCCTACAGACGGGAAGTCGCCATGACATGTCCATATAGTGAAGATCTCGAGATGTCTGAGGACTATCATATGTATCTTCAGGCAGCAAAGAGAGGGTATAAATTCTGTCAAGTCGAAGACCCCTTGGCGATGTATAGGCTACATGGGGAACAGATTTCTTCTGTAAGGAGTGAAGAGTTAGCAAAAATACATGGAAGACTTGTTCGCTTCAAGGGTGATGTTGAGAAGGCTATGGTTGACCCTACGGTCAGTGTGATTATTCCTACTTATAATCGCCCAACGATGCTGAAAGAGGCTTTAATGAGCGTTCTTTCTCAGACTTACCAGCAATTTGAGATTATCGTAGTCAATGATGGAGGTGAGGATGCTTCCGGAGTTATCGATTCTGTAAATGAGGGAGGCAAGATCGTCTATCTTCAACATATGGAGAACAAGGGTATTTCAGCAGCAAGAAATACTGGTTTGAAAGCGGCAAAGGGCGAGTATATTGCCTACCTGGATGATGATGATATTTTTTATCCAAACCACCTCGAAACCCTTGTTAAGTTCCTTGTATCCAATAATTGCCAAGCTGCCTACACAGATTCCTACTATGCATTTCAGGAATGGATTACAGATCGATACGTCACGGTTGCCAAAAAGATTATGTATAGCCAGGATTTTGACCGCAAGAAATTACTAATAAGTAACTATATACCCACTATCAATATCGTTCATAGTAAAGATCTCCTTGATGATACTGGATTATTTGATGAGATGCTCGATACCCATGAAGATTGGGATCTATGGATAAGGATTTCCCAAAAATGCGATTTCCATCACATTAAGACAGTAACAGCAGAGGTGCGTGTCCGCTCTGACGGGTCTACGATGACATCCCGGAATCGTAAACCCTTCTTAAAGACTTTGCAAACGATTCACTCAAGATACTCAAACCTTGTCCTGAACGGCCATATCTTTGAAGAACAGAAAAAGATTGAGCATAATCTTCAAAAAGAGGTAGAAATTCAGGAAATGTCCTTGGCTGCTGCACAATATGAAGGCCTTCATAGATACCTTTTGGCAAGGGAGTTAGTAAAAGATAAAAAGGTGTTGGATCTAAGATGTAGGGACGGTTATGGATCATTTATACTGGCTGAAGATGCTGGTGAAGTTATTGGGATGGATAAAGACGATAAAAGAGTAAAACAGGCATCTTCCAGGTATATAAGAGAAAACCTCTCTTTTATCAAAGGAACTCCCCCTAATGTTCCCATAGCGGGTGAAAAGATATTCGATGTCATCGTATGCTTTGAGACATCAGAGAGCCTAAAAGAACACGATGAGTTGATGAGCGAGGTGAAGAGACTGCTAAAGGATGGGAGTCTCTTCATTTCTTCTACTCCAAATAAGCAAGCATATTCAGACGAAGCAGATTATCGAACCCCGTTTGCCATGAAGGGGCTTTCTTTCGATGAGTTCAAGTCAGTTCTTAATAAATACTTTGAGAATACTCTCATTTATGGGCAAAAGGTATTTCCGTCATCAAATATTTACCCTTTGTTTAATACTCCTGGAAGCTCAAGGGAATATTTGGTCGAAAAAAGCGAGGAGAATTTTTTATTTGTTTCTCCTGAGAGAAAGGAGGCAGAATATTTTATTGCTGTATCATCAAACCAGCCTTTAGAAAATGTAGCGGCAGATTCATATCTCATTGATGCTTCTGAATGCCTCTTCAAACTCAAGGAGGCTCAAATAAAAAGCCTTGAAGAGGAGCTAAGTGATAAAGAGTCTCATATCAGAAACCTTGAGGATGAGGTGAGACGAAAAGATATCTATATTAAAGACTTAGAAGT
>CAYGYC010000045.1:2851-18807 GCA_964353755.1 uncultured archaeon
GATGGATAGTAAGGATAAGTATGCTAAGGATTTAGAGAGAAATTTAGAATCCATTGTCCCTGAGAAGGATAAATACATAGAGAGTTTAAAGGAAGCGATGGATAGTAAGGATAAGTATGCTAAGGATTTAGAGAGAAATTTAGAATCCATTATTCCTGAAAAGGATAAATATATAGAAAGTTTAAGAGAGCATATCGATGAGAAGGATAAGTATATAGGGAATTTATTGAATGCCTTTGACGCCAAAGTAAAGGAAATTGCTGATTTGAGTGCTTCAATTGCCAAAAAGAATGAGGATATAGAACGTTTAAACTTAGAGTTGAGTGCAGTCAAAAACATGGTTGTTTACCGTTTGCTCAAGAAATTTAAATTTGTTAAAATGTCACCCACAGATTTAAAATGATTAAGCAGGAGGGAATTTATGAAGATTTTTAAAAATATTTCGTTATTCGCTCTTTTGATTCTTACTATCTCTATGGTTTCGTGTGATAAAGGGTCAATTTATACCGAAAATTTTAAGACACCCACAGTAAACAACTCACCTCAGGGGAATTTGGATATCGGAAGTTATAAGGACGGGACTTTATACGCTGCCGGGTGGTCTGCTGATTTGGAAGATGGCGTTTCTGTTAAAAGGGTGATGGTTTATGTGGATAATAAACTTGTGGGGCAGGCAAAATCGGGGCTCGAAAGGCAGGATGTAGGGACATTTTTTAAAAATCCAAACTGGGTTAAATCCGGTTGGGAAATAAGGGCCAAGATTCCCTTAAATAAAGGAAAACATAACGTATATGCTGTTGCTTACGATAAGATGGAAGCATTTACAAAATTCCCCGAAAAAGAATTCATTGTAGAATAATCATCTAACCAAACTATTTGAAATTTCCCCTCACCCTCCCCCTCTCCCCGAGTGGGGAGAGGGAGGGGTGAGGGGGTGCCATAAATGTTAGAAGAAAATTCTCAGATTGATCCTTGTAAAAATCTGAATTATCATTTTAGCAAAAATGAATAGTATGGAAAAAACTGCGATCTTCACGATAATTTCAAAAAATTATATTAGCTATTCACGTGTCCTGTTTGACTCCTTTTTTAAAAATAATAGGGATTGTGATGCTTTCGTCTTGCTTGTGGATAAAGTCGACGGTTATTTCGATCCCTCTAAAGAAAACTTCAAGACGATCGAGATAGACCAGTTAGAAATTCCGAACAGAGATTCTTTTATTTTTAAATATAATATTATGGAACTGAATACGGCTGTCAAACCATTCTTCATCGAGTATCTCTTCAAACGTGGCAACTACAGCAAAGTGATATATTTTGATCCAGATATCCTAATTTTGAGAGGCTTAGGTGATCTATTTGATATCCTCAATAGATATTCAATCGTGCTTATTCCTCATATTACATCTCCCATTCCAGATGATGGCAAAGCCCAGAGTGAAATCGAAATCATGAGGGCTGGTTGTTACAACCTTGGATTTATCGCTCTGTCAAATTATGAGAGGATTAAAGGATTTCTCAATTGGTGGCAGGATCGCCTGAACAAATACTGCTTCTCTGCCCCAGAGGTAGGTCTTTTCGTAGATCAGAAATGGATAGACCTCGTCCCTTGTATGTATGATGGCGTATATATCTTAAAACATCCCGGCTATAATGTTGCTTATTGGAATCTGCATGAGAGAAAAATCCAGATAAATAATGGCGAATACTTTACAAATTCAGAGCCTCTGTTTTTTTATCATTTCAGCGGCATAGACATCAACGATCTCGATATGGTCTCTAAATACCAGAACCGTTTTAAACTGAAGGATGTAAAAAATTTAAAAGGATTATTTGAAAAATATAAAGATCTTCTCCTTAAAAATGAAATTTCAAAAACAAAAGACTGGCCTTATTCCTATGATTTTTTTGATAATGGGACAAAGATTCCAAATATTGTGAGAAGACTATATTGGAAAATTCTGGACAGAGCAAGTCATTTCGGAAATCCCTATAAAACATCTGGAGAAACGAGTTTTTTAAATTGGCTCAATTTTCCATATAAGAAGGGGTGTAATATCTCAAATTTACTTTATTATGTCTATACAATAAGGCCTGATCTTCAAACTGCATTTCCAGATATTAAGGATGCGGGAGAGAAAAAATTAATAGACTGGGCGTATCACTCATTGATCCGTGAGTATGGTGTGGATAAGATTTTTCTTGAGGCACTAAAAAAAGAAAAGAGGGATGAGCTTGCAACATTGACACAAGAAAATGTTTCATTGACGCTTAAAAAACCCCGTTTTGAAGAACTATTATGGAAGTATGGTATAAGATATGCTTCGTTTATTAAAAAAATACCTTTATTAAGGGATATTGCAGAAAAGATCTTTACCAAATTAGCTCGAAAACGATACCAAGGCATAGAACCACAGAGTACGACTCAGTTTGAAACTAAGTTAAAAATAGAAACGCTAGAAGATGAAAATCCAGGAAAGGATGTTGGACCGCTATCTAAAGAAAGTAAAATAGGCATCAACATTGCTGGCTATATTACTTCAGAGAGTGGAACTGGGGAAGCAGTAAGGAGTAATATAAGGGCATTCGAATCTGCAGGTTTCCCTTATGTTTTAATAAATCTTGAAACTCAATACAGACAGGAAGATAAAACATACTCCTCTTTTAGTAAAAATAATACTTACAAAATTAATTGTATACATGTCAATGCAGATCAGGTGCCGATATTTTATTCTCAGAAAGGTGATGAATTTTTTAAAGGAAAATATAATATTGGTTTCTGGATGTGGGAGTTATCAGAATTTCCAAAAGAATGGTGGCCTTATTTCAATTACTTTCATGAGATATGGACAGCGAGTAGTTTTTGCGTCGATTCACTATCGGCTGTTTCACCTATTCCTGTGGTAAGAATTCCTCTTTCCATCGCAATCTCTCGAATAAAAGATGTTAAGCGGGACTATTTTAAGTTACCCGATGACCATTTTATTTTTTTCTTCATGTTCGATATGCTGAGCTACTTTGAACGAAAAAATCCTTTGGCTCTCATCGAGGCATTTAAAACTGCATTTAAGCCTACGGAGGAGGTAATGCTTGTACTCAAATTCTCTAATGCTGAGAGAAACCCATCTGCAAGAGATAGGATTTTAAAAGCTGCAAATGGATTACAGATTAAGATTATCGATGGATATTTTTATAAAGATGAACTTCACGCATTGATGGCATTGAGCGATTGTTACGTTTCTCTCCATCGATCCGAAGGATTTGGTTTACCCTTGGCAGAGGCTATGTATCTGAAGAAACCTGTGATAGCCACTGCTTATTCTGGAAATGTGGATTTTATGAATATCAACAATAGCTTCCCTGTAAAGTATAAAATGATTGAAATAGAAGATGATGCTGGGCCTTATAAAAAGGGAAACATTTGGGCAGATCCTGATATTTTACATGCCGCGGAGTTAATGCGTTTTGTTTATGAAAATAGAAAAATAGCAAAAAAGATAAGGGAGACAGCATCGGAGGATATTAAAAATCAATTGAGTCCTGAGCAGATAGGGAAAAGGATCCGAAGAAGAATAGATAGAATTTTATCGACTCATTAATGTGCTATGGGAAAAATATATTATCATAGCTTGTTTATGGGTTATCCCTTATTATAATCATTCAAATCTTCTCGAAAGGACAAATATAAAACAATGAAGGATCTAGATCTCCTCTTAGATAAAATCAACCGCCATAAAAACTGGTATCATCAAGTGGAGGTTGCCCCCGGCGTTATTACCCCTGGAATTAACAATTCTTATGGTGTGCTTGAAAACCTTGAACTTCCAGAAGACTGTCGTGGGTTAAGAGCATTGGATTTAGGTACCCGGGACGGTTTTTTTTCTTTTGAACTAGAAAAGAGAGGGGCGAAAGAAATAATAGCCATCGATCATATTTCGCCTGAAAAAACCGGTTTCCCAATTCTGAAGGAAATTTTCGGTTCAAAGGTTCAATACTACCAAGATAATGTCTACAATCTTTCTAAGGAAAAGTACGGAGAATTCGACCTGGTTCTCTGCCTTGGACTCCTCTATCATCTAAGAGATCCACTCCTTGCACTGGATAAAGTGAGGGAAGTGTGTAGAAATGAACTTTATGTCGAATCTTTTGTTTTAGACAATCATTTTATAAACCAAGATGGGAGAATAAATAAATTAGAAAACATTAATAAAGAGCTTTTGAACATCCCTATAATGCAATTTTACCCAGCAAATGAATTGTTTGGAGATTTTACAAACTGGTGGAGCCCTAATTCAATTTGTCTTTTGAAAATGCTTGAAGCAACCAATTTCACAGTTATTGTTAAAAAAATAACCGGGGATCGAGCTATTTTTAAGTGCAAAATAAACGAAGATACTAAAGTAAAATATTTTAGAGAGATAGAAAAGGCGACTTTTTAGAAAAGGGTTGTGGAAAGATTGAATATTATACTGTTTAAAACCCAGCGGAAAGAGCTTTGGAGCATTTCAAGAGTATCATTATTTTCACAGTAATCATTAGGTCTGTTTGCGTTTGACCCAGGCCATGACTCTTAAGAATCTTGTTATAGCCACCGAGATTCAACTGAGTTTTTTGCTTAGTTTCAAACAAATCTGCAATCGACCAAAGAATGGAACATGCCCATAACTTTGCCATTACCGCCATTTGAAATGCGTCAGTTGGTTGGCCCTACGGATCCTTTATTGTTCGATAATCCGTCTGGTCAATTGGTGTTTCCAGACGTCCCGGTTGAAGCATATGAGTCTGTATTTGATTTTGGCTGTGGGCGCGGGCGGATCGCTCGCATGCTGATTCAGCAAATGCCGCGCCCACATCGATATGTAGGAATTGATCTACATCTTGGCATGGTCAGATGGTGTCAGGCTAACCTTGAGCCGTATGCTGAAGGCTTTAAATTTCTCCACCACAATGTACGTAACATATCATCAAGAGGTTCCTGTTTTTCAAAGTTAAAGCAACATCTTTACGATATATTGAATCCGGGTGACCATAAGCCAACTAAGCTTCCTTTTCCCGCATCGGATGGCTCCTTCAAGCTGGTGATAGCATGGTCGGTTTTTACCCACTTACTTGAAGAACAAGCGGTCTATTACTTGAAGGAAGTATCTCGCATTTTGCATCGTGATGGTATTTTTCTATCGACGTATTTCTTATTTGACAAGCGATATTTCCCGATGATGCAGGAATTTCAAAATGCACTATTCATCAATGATGTTGATCCAATCAACGCTGTAATATTTGATCGCGGTTGGCTTTTGAAAGTGGCAGAAGCGGCTGGTCTGCGCATCGTTTTGGCCAAGCCACCCGACATTCGTGGATTCCAATGGATCTTACACATGGTAACCCAGGAAAGTGGGCGCTCAGGGATCGCTAACCTACCGGATAACATCGCTCCGTTTGGAGTTGTTAGACCACCCGTATAATATATCTCGGCCACACTTACAGGTTGCTGACGGAATGTGGTCTTGAAGCAGGTCAAAAGTATAAAAAAATCTGTATTATCTTATAAAAACAGGTCTATGTTACTAAGAAAAATCAACAAAGAGTTTTTAGTCATTATAGGAGTATATATTATTTTAACTATTTTAGTCTGGGGATTGTTTGCCTTTGACCGGGGTATGTGGCACGATGAGATATTACTTTTATATATTGTTCTGGCAAAATCTGGAGGCCTGTTGGCAAAATTGTTTGTACCGGCTGGCTCTCCCACTCGGATCTTGCAAGCTACCCCTTTTGCATTAGCGCAATGGTCGGGCTCTCCTGTATTTGTTATGCAAGCCCTTTATGGTCTGACTTGGTTCAGCACAGGAGTATTGGCGTATGTGTTGACACTTCGGCTATTTCCTCGCCACATCTGGTTAGCTTTTATTGTCGCTGCCTTAACTCTATCTGCCAGCAGTGACTTCACCACAAACTCCCTTTTTGCGCTGGGCATTTCTATGTCGGTTGGATTTTATTTTGCATCAGTTGTTTGTCTGATAATGTTTTGGCAAAATGGGTCTCGAATGTGGCTTTTGCCTACTGGTTTATGTTTATCTCTAAGCGTTTGGATATACGATGCTACGTTTGCAGCCGTATTATTGACACCTGCCCTACTTTGGGCACTTGAGGACTTGAGGTTTACAAAACGCCTGTTGAAAGTGATGATCTTTTGGTACGGTCTCATTGTCCCTTATCTTATCGTCTTTACTTCCTTTCTGCTTGATCCCAGTAGCTACGCTGGACGAGCGCTTCTTCCGATGACTTTGGCCGTGCGGTTTAAACGCACCATAATGTTATTCAGCAATAATTTCACACCCTGGATTTGGGCCCTAAACCGACGACAGTGGTTCCCAGCGCTACCTTCTGTGCTGCCTGGAAGTCTGCGATTTGCTCTCGCATTAGCTGGAACGATAGCTTTCTTGCTCGCAGCAGTATGGTTGTTGAATAGACAATTTAAAACGAGTAGTCAGCCACGGGAAGAAAGCCGCCGTTTTATTTTGGTATGTCTGATCTCTTTGCTTATGGCATTTTCTTCCAATGCAATTTACTCTTCTGTACATTTTTCAGATGTCTTCTTGCGCACTCATTGGGTCTCTCGGGTATGGGCGTCACTGGCCGTGTCTCTGCTGTCATACGGACTTGGTCTGTTTGTGCTGAAACGACCCTATATAGCACTGATTTTACCGACAATTTTTCTTGGATTTGGTATTTACGGTGGGTTGGAGCGCCAAGACTATTATCTGGCTTATTGGCGACAACACAAGGCCGCGTTACAGTCTATTGTTGAACAGATACCGGGGCTGAAACCAGATGCACAACTGATTATCTATGCCCCCCCCGGTTCGCCTTATTTACCAACGACTGCGACCTACTTGGCACAATCCTGGATAAGTTATCTTTATGAGGATCCTTCCCTCGCAACACGAGTCTTTCTATGGTCCAAGGACCGAAATTCGAGCTGTAAAGCAGAGTCTCATGCTTTTGTTTGCCAAGGTGAAGGCGATCCATCACCGGTCGTTCTAAAATATTCACGAAGTGTTCTATTGATTTACTCGCCGGCTCAGAACCGTTATGTTCTTCAAGACCATATTCCGAGTTTTTTAATAGGAAATGCCGTAATGAACCCTGGTGACTACAATCCGAAGGCCAATATTGTCAACCGCCCACTTCCTAACTATGTTTACTCTGTGTTGTACGGGTCTCAATACCTGGGTGCTATTTTCTCGGGTGAATACTCCCCCATATCTAATATTAATGATATTTCATTCATGGAAAATCCGAGAGCAGGAACTTTGGATATCTTACACCCTCTGAGATTGAAGTGCGGTGAATCTATTTCAGCGGCTGGATGGGCGATGGACCCGTCTGTAGCGGGTCCTGCGAAAGAGGTTATAATAGTAAGCGAGGAAGGAAAACTTCTTGCTCAGACAACAGTCAATGAATATAGGCCTGACGTGGCTGATTATTTTAAAAACAAAAGTTTATTGCATTCAGGGTGGAGAGTGACTTTCGATATCTTTTCACTTTCTCCGGGTACCCATACTCTTCGTGCATATGTTTTCCTGAGAAAAGAAAAAAAAGCAGTACTTTTGAATCGGGAATTTAATGTGACGATCTCTGAATAAAAGAGAGTTATGAAATGGATAAAAGGGCATACCGAAATGGAGATATCCTATTTTTCTAAAAAGACTCCCCTTTCCACCTTACTGGGCCAAAAACCATTTTAAGATTGTTTATGTCTCTGAAGTCAGATTCCATAGAAATATAAAGAGAGTTCTTTTAAGTTTAACCTTTCTTAGAAGGGAAGGGAAGGGAAATGGAACCTCCTTTACGAGTTTTACAACAAATTGAAATTTAGAGAGCTTTTGTTTTATCTTAACTTTTTAGATATTTTATTAGTCATTGCAAAAAGAGAATAATGATATGTGGCTCATCTTTTTCATCCTTCTTTGTCTCTTGTTGAGGGCCACCGGGTTACATCTTGTATCATTCTGGAGGCAAAATGCGGAATGACCAACGATCCTACTGGGAAACCGAGGCTTTCCAGCGCCCGTTCGACCATCCGATACAGAAATTCTTCGCTAATCAGAGAGTTACCTTTCTTGACAGGGTTATTCCGTGGCAGCAAGTGAAAGTTGGACTTGATGTGGGGTGTGGGCAAGGCGTGTCATCCTTCTACCTGCGCGATCGCTTCAAGCATCTTGTCTCCGTCGATCATTCTATGCGTCAATTGCGCTACGCTCCTCCTCTCCTAAACCGAGTGTGTGCAGACATGCTCACACTGCCATTTGCCGACCGTTCATTTGACCTGGTGCAAGCTTGGGAGGTGCTTCATCATCATCCCGACCTAGAGGGCACTTTGAGAGAGCTAAGCCGCGTTTCGCGGAAATACGTGGTTCTTTTCGAGCCAAACCGCTCCAATCCTGGTCTGTTCTTCTTTGCTTTGTTGAAACCCGAAGAAAAACTATTGCTTTCCTTTACCAGACACCATCTGCAATCTGCAATCGGACAAGCAAAACTGACATTGCTGCATTACGCGTGCGTCGGCTGGATCCCTCCCAACCGTATTCCAACTATTCTGTTTCTTTTTCTAAAACATATGCCTTTTGCTCCAGTGCCGGTCGTGGGTTTGTCTCATTTCTTCCTGTGCTCAGTGTAGGTTTGATATGACAATTGTGAGCGATTGCCTTATGAAGGTTAACTAAAGAGATTTTATTATTGCCAAGCGTTTGAAAACAAAAATGCAAGGGCTGGAAATAAATTCCAGCCCTTGCATTTAGGCCATATCCATTACGTAATTTCTCACCTTTCCTTTATTCGGACCTTGAATCAAAATCAGTCTTGACATTGCTTCAAGGCCTGATGCCTTATTTTTTATGCCCTATTGTTCTGCTCAGGTACTTTTCATAATCCCTGAGTCCTTGTTGAGCCTGCAGACTTACACTTTGGTCGGAAGAACTACATAATTCCTTCAAGGCACCAAACCCCTGAACATTTTTGGCCCCAGAATCCGAGGTATTTCGGTACAAAGCCTCTATCGCTTTCCCATAATTTTGGGACAGAAATGTTATATTCCGAGCCGCTTCCTCCTCAGCAAAATCAAGCCTCTGGCGGTCATCAAGGTTAGGACGCCGCTCAACTACTTGCACCACGTTCTGTTTAGTCGTTATTGCCCTTTACTCAGATCCCCTTGTGTTAATACTTGCCGCTTATTGCTCAGATACCCGCATAGATACTGATAACACCTCGTGAGAACCTCTTTGGGCCAATATGATTACCCGGACGCAATTATCCCTTCTCATACTCCAAAACGTAGCTTTAGTTTCTGAGGACTCTTGCAACCGCCTCAGAGGACAGAGAGTCGGGGGATGTTTTAAATTATAGGACCTTCTGCATTGTCTTCCCTATGATGTCGAGATGTTGTAAAATTCGGAACATTTGCACTCTTAGTCAGGAAATTGATCTTTGAATGAGTTCAAGTATTTAACTTGTCCAATTCAAGGTGGAGCAATCATTCAAAATATTAGCTCATGAAACTCTGATATGAAAGAGGGAGGAGGGAAGCTTGACATTCACCCTTCTTTTTTTTAAAATAGCTCATACTTAAGGGATTTCTTTCTGGAACCCACCAGATCATTCAGAGAAAAAGACATGACCTTAAAACTAAAAAGGGCGCTCATCACCGGAGGAATGGGATTTATTGGTTCCCATTTAGCAGAGGCCTTATTGAAGAATCATTATGCCGTAACTTGCATCGACGATCTCTCGACAGGTAGTTTTAAGAATATTGAGCATTTGCTGGCTCATCCGGAATTCCACTTTGTGATTGAGACGATCATGAATGAAAATGTGATGGACCGGCTCATCAGTGAGTGTGATATCATTTTTCACCTGGCTGCCGCCGTTGGCGTAAAGCTCATTGTGGAGAAGCCGGTAGAGGTGATCGAGAAAAATGTCTTGGGAACAGAAGTTGTTTTTCATATTGCCAATCGATACAGAAAGAAAGTCATTCTTGCCTCCACCTCTGAAATCTATGGAAAAAGTAACGATCTCCCGTTTAGGGAAGAGAGCGATCGAATCCTGGGGTCCACGACAAACCACCGATGGAGCTATTCGGATTCGAAAGCTATCGATGAGTTTTTAGCCCTTGCTTATCATAAGGAAAACAAACTCCCTGTCGTCATTGTCAGGTTATTCAATACAATTGGAATAAGACAAACGGGAAGATACGGAATGGTTGTTCCCACCTTTATTCAGCAGGCGGTCAGGCGAGAACCGATCACGGTTTATGGAGACGGGAGCCAGTCGAGGTGTTTCTGCAATGTCAGGGACGTCGTCGAGGGAATCACCCGGCTGTCTGAACATCCGGGTGCCGTTGGTCAGATATTCAATCTCGGGCGCGATGAAGAGATCTCGATCAGGGAACTGGCCGAAAAAGTGAAAGAGATAACCAAAAGTAATTCTGAGATTGTTCATATCCCCTACGATCTCGCCTATGAAGAGGGGTTTGAGGACATGAGGCGAAGGGTTCCGGATTTGACAAAGGCGAAGAAACTCATCGGGTATGATCCCAGAGTGACCCTGGAGCAGTCTTTGTTGGAAATCTATAAATTTACGAAGAAAAATCTCTCTTCAGGGGGGCATTGATCGTGCCCCAACACAACCAGGAACCCCCTTTTCTCTCAATCGTGATTCCGATCTACAATGAAGAAGGAAATGTTCTGGAACTCTACCGGAACTTGCAAGAGGCGATCCGAGAGGTGGGGAGATCCTACGAGATCATCTTCGTCAATGACGGCGGTTCTGATCACTCGATCGATCTCATCAAGGAGTTACACCTCCAGAACCCCAATATTCGATTGATCAGTTTTTCCAGGAATTATGGACACCAGGCCGCCTTGACCGCAGGGCTTCAACATTCCACAGGAGAAATCGTGATTACGATGGACGGGGACCTGCAGCATCCTCCCAATCTCATTCCCAAGATGATCGAGTGCTGGAAGAACGGCTACGAGACGGTTCATATGGTCAAAGAGAAACAAGAGGAAAGGGGATTCCTAAAAAATATCCTCGCCTCGGGATTCTATTCTGTGTTTAGCAAAATTTCTGAGATCGATATGGATCCCAATGCCTCGGATTTCAGGTTGATGAGTCGAAAAGCGGTTAATGTTCTCAACGCCATGCCCGAGCAGCACAGGTTTATCCGGGGCCTCACCTACTGGATGGGTTTTCGGAGCAGCAAGATTGAATACATTGCTCCCAAACGGTTTTCCGGGGAACCCAAATATTCCATTTTCAAGCTCGCTAAACTGGCGTCTGCAGGGGTCCTGTCGTTTTCTGTCTTTCCCCTCCGTGCTTCTTTCTATGTCGGGTTAACCATCGCCTCGTTCAGTTTCCTCTATGCCCTGTTTGCGGCTTATAAGAGAATTTTTATAGGGAACGTTCCGATGGGCTACACGGATATGATGTTCTTCGTCCTTTTTCTGGGTGGCGTGCAACTTGTCTTTCTCGGGGTCATCGGCGAATATCTGGCGAAGGTATTCCAGGAAGTTCGCAGAAGGCCTCTTTACGTCATCGATGAGATGATCGGTTTTTCAAATTAAGAGAATCCTTCCTTTGAAGAAACCTGCTATGGAATTCTTCTGTGTCCTTTGTAATCAGCGCACCGAACATGAGGCACTGTATCAAACGTTGAAACGGTGTAAGGTTTGCTCCCTGGTTTCAGCCGATCTGGATCCAAGCCAGGAGGAACTGAAGCGGGTCTATGGAAAAGACTATTTTTTTGAAGGAGAATATCTGAATTATCTGGAGGAAAAAGAGGTCCTGCAAAAGAATTTCAAAAAATGGATACCTCTTTTAAAAAGATTTGCCCCTCATGGAAAGTTATTCGAGATCGGTTCCGCATATGGTTTTTTTCTTGAATTAGCCCAAAACTATTGGGAGGTGAAAGGGGTCGATATTTCTCAGCATGCTTGTGAACATGGGGGAAGCCTGGGGCTTAATATCGAATGTGGGGATTTCCTGGATATTCCGGTAGAGGCAAGGCAATACAATGTCTTTTGTCTCTGGGACACGATTGAGCATCTCAAGAAGCCCCATCTCTATATCAAAAAGATCAGGGAGACGATCACCCCTAGAGGGATTATCTGCCTGACCACCGGGGATATTGATGCCTTTGTCCCAAGAATACAGAGAGGGAAATGGCGGATGATCCATCCACCTACCCACCTCTTCTATTTTTCCAAAAAGACGCTCTTCGCTCTGTTGCGGAAAAACGATTTTAAGATTGTTTATGCCTCTCACGTCGGGTTTTACAGAAGCTTAAAGAGGGTTCTCTTTAATTTAGCCATTCTAAAAAAGAATGGAAAATGGAGGGCCCTTTATGAATACTACGATCGGTTGAAATTGGGAGATATTGCCTTCTATCTTAACCTGTTTGACATTCTGCTGGTTATTGCAAGAAAAGAATGATGACAGTTTGAATACGGAAATATCACAGACTATCTTGATGGCTACGTACCCAAGAACTGATTAGATGAGTTCCCATCTGTAGAATGGACACTGAACACACTGTGCAAACGGCTTGTCGGTCGATAGTCCCGTCCGTAACGCCCAGTACTTGGGTCCAAACCAGACTTCTTCAAAGCCCTGAAAGGATAGGTTGCCTCTTATGCGCTTCGTGTTCCCAGGCGAGGGATTTGCTTACCGCTTCCTTGAGATCCCGCCTCACGGCGACAGCCCCTGCGGTTCGGCTAATGGTTCCCGTCATCAGGGTCCGTAGAGGACTTCCACCTCCACGTGAGTGCGCCCTGCCGAGCGCACAAAAAAAGGGAGCATAATTATGCTCCCTTTTTTTTCATAATTCTCCTTTGTTAATAACAGATGCTCCCTTAAACCATCGTCTCGGTCATCTAAGCAACAGGGTGAAGACTTTTCAGGAATCAGTAAATAATTATTGTGAAGGGCCTATCAGCGTAAGCGCCAGTGCTATCATATGTCCCTACCCAGACCTCAGCAGAGTCCCAGTCCCCGCCCACCCGATTGGCCATTGAGATTGTGCCCGTATACACCAATGAAGAATGCGAGTCAAGTGCAGCTGATCTTGGCCGATCATGTATGCCATCTTTATAATCATAAAAATCAACCTGATACCTACCGGTCCCTAGCCTCTTCGTATAAAAGGTATCAGTGGAACAGAGAAAACAGCTATTAATTGTCCCATCGGCATTCATCCTAGCCCAGGCCTTCACGGCCGGCCCACCTGCTACCGAAACAGGTGAAGGTGTGCTCCCTGAAAGTTGAACCCAGTCGTTGTTGTGGTCGCCCCATATATCAAAAGTGCTCCTCCAGATGGTATTACCTGCTGACACTCCAATAAGAACATATGCTTCAAGATCTTGGTCATAGGTTAAGGTAGGCTGTAGCGCAAACATTCCGCTGATTTGTGTCCAGCCAGAACAGGTCAAGTTGGCACAGGTCATCTTCCATATGGTGTTATTTGAGGCACGAACAACTATTAACTGAGTAGGTGCTTGTGCCCAGCTCGATGAAGCCACAAACAGCATTAAGAAAAGGCTTAAAACTATTACAAAACACCATGTTCTTTTTCTCATAGATATCTCCTCCTTTTCAAAATAATTGTGTACTGCTTTCTTTTACAAAATACCATGCCCATTTAATCTTTACCACCCCTTTTCCTCCCTCACCTCCTTTCAACTGCTCCAGCTACTTTTCCCATCTTTGGAATCAATTATTAATTTTGCTTCTTGTCCCAAAATTACATTATATTATTTTTATTGTCAATAAAAAAATTATTCTGGTCGTTCAATTCAGACATAACGAGGGTTAGGAAAGGCACTATTGGGAGGGAGAACCTTTCCTTGACCCGAACAAATGGCACGAAGGAACTCGGGGAAGACTTTCAAAAATTATTTTGCTTTTGGCAATTCAAGAAAAAAATATATAAATCCATAATTTTTTACCATTTTGTCACCCACACCCCTCTGCTCTCCCCCTAATTCTATCTCTCATAGATGTCTATCCCTTATGTCTGAATTGAAGTTATTCTTGTTGGTTAATCATTTCCTCCGTTCTGGATTTTGGTCCATTGATATAATTCTCATAATCCTGAAGTGCCTGTTGGGCTTTCTGACTCACTCTCGGGTCTGAGGAGGCGGCTAAATTCTTCAAAGCCTGAATCCCATGTAAATTTCTGTATCCGGATTTTGCGGTATTGCGAGAAAGGATCTCTACAGCCTTCTCCCTGAGTTCTATGGTTTTACCTTCGATTGCGGAATCGATTAAAAGAAAGGTAACCCGCTCGTCCTGGATGATGATAAGTTCTTCTATCGCCTGTCCCCATAGATGGGAACAGGCCGCCATTTCCAGCACCTTTTGAGCCCTTTTAATCTTAGCCTCATTTATAGCCTTGCTGTCTTCATCAAACATCAGCTTATCATGGGCCTTTGATAGGAAGGGTCTATTAGCTCTTTTAAGTCTTATATCCGCTACCGTGGATTCGAGTTTTTCGCATTCATCAAGGGATTTAGGCCGAAATGATGCTTGAGAAGAGCTGTGGAAAATCTCCCCTCTTTGGTCGAATCCCCCTCGAAATGTTTCCCCCGAACCCCTTGAGGACAGGATGATAACACGAGAGGATACCAAGCTTGCCTCTCCTATGATAATATAATTATATCCCTTTAGGATTCTCGAAAGGGTTTCATAAAACGACAATTTTTTAAATGAGAGAGAAATGGTCTCTGAAGGGAGAGAGCCGCTATGAATGATAAATTTTACCCCTGTCTTCTCATAGAGATCATTGATGAGTAAATCCAGAGGGATGTTATCTGCTTCGATACTGAAAAGACCATCCTCAAGCGTGATGGAGAAAAATGTGTCTGGAACCTTTCTATCTCCATCTGCTCCTTCAGAACCTGTTGCCACGAAAAGAACGAAGGAGAAAAATAGGAGGACGCAAAAGTAACTTCTTTTTTTCATTCCATCCTCATTAGATAGGTTTAAGTCCAATACCCGGGGCTGAGCCTATCTACGCTCGCACTCATCCTTGGAAAGCTTTTCACAAAGCTTACAAAAAATATTAGGGGTTGTCAAGAAAAAATTTTTTGATAACATGAGTTGAACGTTACGGCACCAAAGCTTGTAAGACGCCCTAAGGCACCGGGGCAGTATATTGAGTTTTATGGACGCAAAGGGTAAAATGGTTTGATGGTTTACCCTGTTGTTGCATTAAATTTGGCGCTCAGATCCATCAAACCTTTGGCTATCAAGGGACGACTCTTAAATCAATGTCCTCTGCTGGATTAATCAAATGGTGACGTTTGGAAGAGATCATCAAAATGCTGGAAACCGACTTTTTATGATAGTATCCAGTTAATTCAATCGAATCTTTATGCAACAATAGGGTTTAGAGTTGACTAACCCAACTTTAGGGTACAGTCTATGGTAGGACAATCCGCCAGAAGAGTTGCGAAGCATTCTACTTTTTAATATAACCTTCTCCACAAGGAATCATCTGATGTCCGAATCACGATAACCAAATACCCTATTGATGGGAGATAAGCCATCCCCAGAGAAGTTGGGGTAAATCCAGAAATATTATTCCAGTCATTATTAAAATTCCCACCCGAATCGAACGTGGCAAGCCAGATGGTATCGTTAGAAGCCCTCACCACTATAGCTATTTCAGATGTTGAAGCATCCCAGGCCAGCGCAGGAGCCGATGGCGTTGCTCCAGGAATGGGTGTCCAATCATTATTGAAAACGCCGCTTGAGTTAAAAGTCCCTGCCCAGATGGAATCATTGGAAGCCCGAACCACTATCTGGAGTTCGTTGGCTACCGGGTTCCAGGCCAGCGCCGGGGCAGAGGATGTTGCTCCAGGAATGGGTGTCCAATCATTATTGAAAACGCCGCTTGA
>CAYGYC010000046.1:0-18617 GCA_964353755.1 uncultured archaeon
GACATGCAATTATAACACCAATAACTATTCCAAAAAGGATAGACACTTCATCCATTTCATATTCCTCTATTCGTTTTAATGTTTCTGATATTTTCATATCTACCATAATCCTTTAAATAACCAGATTAATATAGTACCTATACCCATGATTACCAATGCTAAGAAAATAATAATAGTATCTATATCCCAATATTTATCTTTTGGATAAATCATATACTCTTCTGAAAAATCTTGAATAGCTTTTAAGAAAGCAGATACCATATCCTTCTCTTTTTGTCCATTTACCTCGAAATTCTGATAAAATAATCCTATACCCGCCTTATTAATAATAAAAATTTCTTTGAGCATTTTATTAACCCAATTCTATTGTTATTTTGGGAATACAGTTGGGATCGCTTTGGTTCTGATATTCCCCCACTTTGATATACCCTCTCTTTTAAAAGCTTCTTTTTTTAAAAAGAGTACAAGGGAATTCTTCCGCCCCTATTTATTTAAGGTCCTTCGAATTCAAAAGTTAATAATTAATAAAATATTAAACTAAAATAAATAAGAATAAAAGAAAAAATAAAAAAAGAGAGAATTCAGGGATTTAAATGACCATACCGCCGCTAAAAACCATCCATTGCCCTGTCAAATAGTGGAAATCTTTACTGCAAGCGGCGACGAACCAGTTGGCGACATCTTCTGGCATTAAGGCGGTTTCGCGGTTTTTGCACATCGGAATGCCTGCTTTCATCATCTTCATGACTTGCATAGGGTCCTGCCCCGAAACGGCTTTCATTTCCGCCATTTTTTGCCCCATGATTTCTAGTTCCTTGTGAGGCTGGATCAATCGGGTCCATATCGCGCCAAAGCCGACCACATTTACCGAAATGTTATCTTCTCCTAATTCACGGGCACAGGCTTTAGTGAGTCCCACTAAGCCTGACTTAGCGGAAGCGTAGTTGATTTGCGCCGCGTTCCCACCGATGCCTGCGACACTGGAGACGTTCCAAATGCAACCATATTTTTGCTCTTTCATTAGAGGAGCGACGGCTTTTGTCATGTTAAAAGATCCGAGGAGGATAACATTTAGGATGATATTCCACCAGTCTTCGCCGAGAGTATGAATTGGCTTATCCAATGTGAGCCCTGCATTATTTATTAGAATAGTGCATCCGCCGAGTTCTTTCTTCGCAGCAGCTGCCATGGCTTCACAATTTGCATATTTGGAGATATCGCCTTTTTCTTTACTAGAAACCGCAGCGACTTTGACCTTAGGATATTTCTTCTTAATTTCTGCCACGGTCTCATTTGATTTTTCCACATCTAAATCAACAATGAGAACATTGGCTCCTTCTTCAGCAAAGCGAAGGGCAATAGCCTTTCCAATTCCTTGGGCACCGCCCGTTATAATTGCTGATTCACCTTTTAATTTATCCACCATATTCTCTACTCTCCTGAAACAGTATATAATCCTCCAAATGCATCAATTGTTGCGCCATTAATCGCATTAGAATCGCTAGAAGCCAAGAAAAGTGCCACATTTGCAATTTCTTGTGGCGTAGCCGTGACCTTGTCGAAAGGATTATTAAAACCTCCAACGGTTTTAGCAGCAGTTCTTCCTTCACCCTGATTCGCATAGCCTTCTCCGAATTTAACTGCGCCGGCATTGATCATATTCGCGCGGACGCCAGGAAATCGAGACCATTCTCTAGCCACCGTTTTAGTTAAACCGTAGAGTCCTGCCTTGACAGAGGAATATGCGATGAGTTTAGCGGCCCCTGCGGCTCCCGCGACATCTCCGATACTAATTACTTTGATGGCTTCCTGCTCTTTTACTACCGGATAGATTGCAGCTAAAGTTAGCCAAATGGTTTTCAAATTCATATCCATGATATTCTTGAATTCCTCAGAAGTCAAATCCGTAATTTTCTTCTTTTCTTCTGCAAAATCCTGGTTATTAAAGAGGATATCGATTTTGCCTCCACCTTTCTCTTTCGCAAATGCAATGAGCTTATCTGCATCGTCCTTGTTTCTCAGGTCGCCGACAAAATGCTCTCCTGGGACGCCTTCGAGTTTTGCTTCGTCTGCATCATGAGTAATAACGGTTGCGCCTTCTTCAACAAATTTTTCAGCTGTGGCTTTTCCAATACCGCCACCGGCATAGGTAATGATTGCCACTTTTCCATCTAATTTTCCCATTAAATCACCATTTTCTTCAATTTTTTTTATCTGATTTTTTTCTTAAATAAAACCGACTTTTTAATGCTTTTAAAAAATACGGTTTAACGATGAGTGTAGGTTATTTTATATTTTTTCTTAGTTCTAGACTAAACCTAGAAACGGGGACTAATTTATTTTTGAATTAAATGGGGATTAAAAATTTGAAAAATCCCCATAAATAAGTATATTTATTTTCCGTAGTTTTCTTATCTTGCAGTTAAACCCTTGTATTCTACTATTTTATCGGTTAAAAATCAAAAATTCACTCTGAATTTGAAATTAAAGTGCTCCTTCAATTTTTTTCTGAGGGAAAAGCTTATTTATTAACCCAGAAACCTAAAATGTTAGTAACGATTCTATGAAAAGTAAATCAACATGAAGATATTGAGTGGAAAAAAATGGATGCGCAAGAAAAAGTTCTGTGGGAATCTCACCCCTTTATCTGGAAATTCTTCTATTGGATACTTCTTCTCTATATTGGATTTACGGTTTTATTAATAGCTGCGATCTGGGTTACCATCTTATTCGTTGTCAGTCTGATTGCCTATGCAATCCTTGCAGTTCCCCTGCTCCTCCAATTCATTCGCTGGAAAAGAGTTTACTACCTCATTACCGAGCGACGGCTTATTATTAGAATTGGGATTTTCAATATTACGGAAAATAGTATCGTAATTGATAAAATCAAAAACTTTCAAGTCCAAAGAACCGTTATCGACCGCCTTTTAAATACGGGCGATATTCTGATTTATACCGAAGAAGGTCAAAAGTTCGAAGCCGCATTGTATGATGTTCCAAAGATTAGGAACGTTGAAGAGATTTTAACCGATCTGATCTCAGGAAAAATTAAATAATTCTTCAATTATTTTTTTTCTTTTCTCTATTCTATGATACCTGAACAGTGTTTTAGGTGATTTTTTATGAATCTTTTACTAAAATTCTGGAAGCTGGTATTTGGGCTAAGTGTTCTTGGGTCTCGTCTTTTAATGGAACCACTAGGTTTATTCAAAACGAATAAAGATGGACCCAAGACTGAAGAACCCGCCGGATTCGCCCCCGCGCCCGCGAAAATTGTCATTGACGTGAATAAAACTGAAGGGAAAATTGATCCCTTAATCTATGGATCATTCATCGAAGTATTAGGCAGGTGTATCTATGGGGGTATTTGGGACGAAAATAATAAAAAAGTGCCTTTGATTCATGGAGGGCTCCGACGAGATGTGCTTGAAGAAATTAATGCGCTCAAAGTTTCCATCATGCGCTGGCCAGGTGGGTGCTTTGCTGATACATATCATTGGCAAGATGGCATTGGTCCTCGAGAACTCCGGAAAGTAAAGAAAAATCGGGCCTGGCACTCCTGGGGACCAAAACTCGGTCCTATGCATGATAATCATTTCGGATCGGATGAATTCATGTTATTTGTTAGAGAATTAAATACGGAACCGTATATTAATATCAATTTTGGGTCAGGAACGCCTGAAGAGGCGGCGCACTGGGTTGAGTATATGAATGGCGCTGTATCAACCGAATTTGGCGCATTACGAGCCAAAAATGGGCACCCTGAACCATATAATGTCAAAGTTTGGGGGATCGCAAATGAAATCTGGGGCAATCATGAGATCGGCTATTGCAGTACGGCTGAAAACTATGCCCATCGGTATGTAGAATTCGCTCAAGCTATGCGAGCAGTCGATCCATCCATTAAATTGGTAGCCGTGGGGACCGACTTTACGATGCCTCAGTGGAATCGGCCATTAATGACTATCGCCGGGGAATATATCGATTACTTATCACTGCATGTATATATTCCCGGAAAATTTCTCGCGACCCTCTCAAATAGCGTAAAATCGTTTTATAACATTATTGCAGGAGCATTTGAAATTGAGCGCCGGATTGAATGGGTTGAAAAATCTATCGATGAGAGTATAGGGACCAAGAAAAAAATCGGCATTACCTTGGATGAATGGGGGCCATGGTGGAATGCTCGGCAATTATATGAGGGGTACTATACCCTGCGGGACGGTCTGTTTGCTGCCAGCGTATTTGAAATTCTCCATCGCCATAGTAATACAGTGCAAATGGCGAATTATGCTCAAATTGTTAATGTACTTCCAATGATTTTCACGAATAGTACCGATCTATATCACAACCCCATTTACCTGGCATTCCAAATATTCTCGAATTATGCCGAACCTTATATTGTTTCCTCTTCAGTTACTGGTGATACGCGCCTCAACCCGAAATATGGGATTATTTCTGAAACAATGATTCCCTACCTGGGATGTTCTGTCACTACTAACCAAGCAAAAAATAAGTTAGTAATTATTGGAATAAATCGCCATCATGCGCATAATTTATCAACAACCATCAATCTCGCTCATTTCGAACCCGAACCGACGGCACAGATCTTTGAACTGAATGGGCCTTCCCACTCGGCTTACAATTTCTTTAATAAAAAAGACGAGGTCACAATTCACGAAAAGGCATTTACCTCCGTTGCGTCCCAATTCACGTATCAGTTTCCCGCCCATTCCGTCACGGCATTAATTTTACAGAAAAAAGAGTAAATAATTTTTAAATTTAACTAAAATAATCGGTGATTCAGATGTTTCTAGATGATTCTCGGATTTCAAACATCATCTTTTATCCGCGAAAGCATTCCATTCCTACAGATCTCAGTCCCAATGTTAGGATTTTAAAATTTCAGATAAATAAAGACCTTTTAATTGGAGGTTTCTTCTATCTGAATAACATTAATCTCCCTACAATCTTACTTTTTCATGGGAACGGGGAGGTTGCTGCCGATTATCAATATTTTGTAAACCTATTTTTTGAATGTGGCGTGAATTTGGCAGCTGTTGATTATCGCGGCTATGGATTCAGCACAGGTCGTCCGACGTTTAGTAGTCTATTTCAGGATGCGCTGCCCATTTACCAGCACTTTAAAGCATGGATGGAGAAGGAAGGTCTATCTGATGCGCTTTTCATTTTGGGACGTTCCTTAGGTAGTACGTGTGCGGCTGAAATAGGCTCTAAAAACCCCCCTGGATTACGCGGAATTATTTTTGAAAGTGGAATTGGGAGCGCCTACCGGATAATGACCGACCTTTTTCAAGTAAATCTCTCCCAAGTCACCCCTAACTCATTAGATGAGTGGTCAAATGATGCTAAAGCAGCCAAAATCAAGAAGCCTGTTCTAATTATTCATGGAACCCACGATTGGATTGTCCCTTGCGACCACGGGCAAATTCTATTTGATGCCCTTCCAAAGGGCATAGAAAAGCAATTGGTTTTTATCGAAGGCGCTGGGCACAATGATATTTTTCAATATAAAACCGAATATTTCATGCCCTTAAAACGCTTTATTGAACGATTTAAGTAAAATTATATGACACATGTGGTAATTGTTCGGGGAACAGACCCCTATAAAGCAACCTTCGAAGCGCTGAATCTGATTGTGGATGAGATCAGAATTCCGCAAGCGCCCGTGCTCCTTAAACCGAATTTACTCCTGACTAAAAAGTCTCCGCTGGCGGTTACAAATCCCCAAGTTTGTGCCGCCGTTGCCGATTTTATAAGCGCGAATAAGCACATAAGTAACATCCAAATCGGTGAGGGCACCACAGGCGGCGAAAATCCGGATGCCTTTAAATCAATGGAAAATAATGGATATCTCCCCTATCAGGATCGCTGGATTCCCATTAATCTCGCAAATGATCCCCCCGAAAAATGGTTTCCCATTTACAATCCCGGATATCCACATCCATTAGAATTGGGAATTGCTAAAACAGTTACGGACTGCCCTTATATCATTAGTATTCCGAAATTTAAAACGCATGATGTGCTCGGACTAACGCTCTCCTTGAAAAATTTAATGGGCACTCTAACAGCTGTCCGCGATGCCCAGACTAAGCAAATTATTGCGCAAAAAACTACTAACACTTGCGCGTACATGCATGGGTTTGGTAATAAAAAGCCCGATAAAATGTCGGATAAGGAAAATACTGGACCTTCTAAAGTTTCTTTAGCGATTAATCTGATCCGGCTAGCACGTACCGTACATCCTTCCCTCGCCGTGATCGATGGAATTGAAGCGATGGAGGGTGACGGCCCCGCTTCGCACGGCACCAAAAAGAATCTCGGATTAATTATTGCCGGAACGGACTTCATTGCAGTCGATACCGTTGCTACGTATATAGCTGGGATGGATCCTTTACATTTTCAATATATTTATCAAGCTGGGCTTCTGGGATTAGGCGAATATCGAATAGATCAAATCCGCATTGTTGGTAATCAAGAACCCCTAAATGCAATAACTCCCCCTTTTCGCCCTCATCACTTATATCAGCGTGCAAAGTTCACCGAAAACCAAATTTCAATCGTAAAAAATCAGCTTTTCTAAGTCCAATTATCCTTTCTCCATTAAAAATGGGATGTTTATAAAGCAAGAAAAAAATTTAAGATAGGTAAAATTAAAATTTTTTAAACTTTTGATATTTGTAATATCCTGTCAAAATAAAAAGAGAAAAGATAGTTAGTAGTTGAAAGAAATAGAGCCTATAAAAAAGGAAATAAAAGTAAAAAAAGAAAAAAATATGGAGTTGATTAGTAAAATGCCATTTAGCGAAGATGATGCTGTAGAAATAGCGATGTCTTCAAAGGAAGCTGAAGCTTTTGATAAAAAATATCCCGACTGTGTGGTAAATGTCGAAAAGATGAAAGCCAAAGAGATAGAAGCTTGGATCAAAAAACATCCCAAAGCTGAAGTTCAGAAAGGCGCTGCACCACCCAAAGCCCTATGGCTCGTCGAGTTAGAAGCGCTCGAAAAAGAGAAATTAGTCGTTGTTGTCAGTCCTGATACTAAGAAAGTCGTCGATGCACATATTGAAAAACTGGAAGCCGAACCAGCAGAGGAAGAAGAAGCAGAAGCAGAAGCAGAAGAAGAGGGCGGAGACGAATAAAAGCCTTCTCCAATGCAATCTTCAATGAGCTTTAATATTTCCCTTTCCTTTTTTTTCAATTATTTTGAAAATCCTTTTTTTCTACTGATCTTGTTTCAATAGAATTGCGAGCTTGTAATTATGTCCATTGAGATCTAAGGGAATGGTTTCTAATTCTCGTTCAAAAGTAGATTCGCTTGATTGTACCAATGGTTCGGCTGAAAGTTTTTCGGTGGATAGGTCATCCGGCTTGATCGTGATTCGCCTTTTCTCTCCCTCATTTTCCCCTTTTTGAAAGGTCGGAAGCTGGGCTTTGATTTTTTCAATATCTTTCTCTATTTGTTTATTCAGAAACTCCATCAGAATGGGGCGTGCATCTTTAGAAACGCGTAAACCATCTCCATTGAACGCGCGGTGCACATACGTGGGTCGAACAAATTCGTTTTGATTGGGCTCCTTTTTTTCCTTTTGCTTCCTAGGTTTAGATGTAGTTTGTGGTTTGGGTAAAGCGGGTAATTCAAGTTCAATATAGGATATAAAATCCTGATAAGCCGCGGTAAATTGGCTTAAGACTTCATCTACTAAATTTTCTAATTCATCGCGGAGTTCTGCTGTTGAAACGTTTTCTAATTGGTTTATTAATCCTTCCACTTTTTGTGAGAGTTGTGAACGGAGAGCATCTTCAGTACTTTTAATATTTTGATTCAATTTAGTAAAAAAGGCTTCAAGGGTCATTGGCTTCACCTTTTTAAAGCAACAATTTAATAAATTCTACTGAATATTCTATGCAAAGAAGTGAGTTAAAAAACACAATTATTGTGGAGATAGTACTATGGTTCAAAAAATTCTCTTACTCGGATTGGATGGCGCAGGAAAAACGACTATAATTCGCCATATTTTAGAAGGGAAGGAATTCGATGAATTATCTCTACCCCCGACCGAGGGGGTGAAAACAGATGAGTATCGATACCGGCGGCTCGTCGAAATCGCTGTTTTCGATTGCGGGGGCCAAAGCCAATTCCTTGAAGGGTATTTCACGGAAACCCTAGAGCGAACGATTTTTTCAAATGTACGCGTTTTTTTCTGGGTCTTGGATGTCTCGGATCGAGCGCGGATCGAGAAATCGCGATTCTGGTTTATTAAAGCGTATGAATCGCTCAAAAAATATTCGCCCAATGCTAAAATTTATGTTCTAGCCCATAAATCTGATTTAAAAAATAAACTTTCTAAGGAAGAATTAAAGAAATTATTCATTGAGGCCGCGGCTCTCCCGGGAGTGAAATATTTTACTAGTTCTGTCAAGAATAAAACGGCGCGGCATATTATTTGCAAATTACTTGATGAACTCATTGAAAAAACCGAAACCGAGCGAACGAAAAATCTACAAGGGCTCTTGGATAGATTAAATAAACGGTTTAATGCTAAAATGATAATGCTTATCAATAAGGATGATGGGTTAGAAATTGCTTCGTCTATAAACGCGGAATTATCATCGAAGGTCGTAACAAAAGAATCTATAGAATTTCTTCAATATCTCAGCATTAAAACACTGATTTATCCCCTTAATATGGCACAACGCTTAGTAGATGAATTCAGAGATCATCACTTTTTAGAATCTAAAGTCCTTCATACCTCCATTTTCAAGTTTGATGCGGAATACCTAATTTTAAAAGATATTCATCCCCTGGTTTCCATCTTCATTATAACTCCTATCTCCGAGGTTGCGATTGATAAATATGAGCAAGAAATTGACAAAATTACTCCTCAATTGCGCGAAATTCTCAAAGTCTAAATTTCTTTTTTTTGATGAAACTATGCCTAAAATTGAAATTACTCCTCTCGCGGCAGAGAGCCTTGGGACACGGTCCATGGCAACATTCATAAAAACTGCTGATACCGCGATTGTTCTTGATCCGGGATGTTCTTTGGGTCAACGAATGCGGTTAGATCCACACCCGAAAGAATATGAAGCCCTCCATCGGGCGAATCAGAAGCTGATTGAAGCCTGTAAAAAGGCAGAAATTTTGATTATTTCTCATTATCATTATGATCACCTGAAACCCGTGTTCACTGATTATCACTTTATCCTCTCTAACCAGGAATTAGCAGACCTGATTTATACGGATAAAATTATCTTAGCGAAGGATAATCGCGAAAATATCAATTTCTCTCAACGTCGGCGCGGGTATCTCTTTCAAAAATCCGTCCAGAAAAAGGTGAAGCAATTAGTACACGCGGATGCACAGCGTTTTGAATTTGGAAATACAACAATTCGGCTTTCAAAACCTTTTCCCCATGGAGAGCCCAATTCTAAACAAGGATTTGTGCTACTTTGTGAAGTTCAATATGAAGATGAAATCTTTGTGTTCGGTGAAGTTCAAGGGCCTATAGCTTCGGAAACCATCACCTTCATTCTATCGTTAAACCCGACATACGTTTATGTTGGAGGTCCTCCGCTCTACCTGAGTGGCTTTCGTGTTCCAGAGACGACCCTGGATCTCGCCCGATCCAATATGATTCAATTAATAAAAAATGTTCCTACCCTAATTTTCGACCATCATCTCCTCCGCGCGGCTAATTGGAGAGAATGGGCATCTCCGATCTACCAGGAAGCCGAACTATCCAATCATTGGATTGGAACTGCCGCCGACTTTTCCAAAGAACCAGTTGTAATACTGGAAGCCATTCGAAAAGAACTCTATCTTAAATATCCCCCTCCCGAGAATTTTATGAAATGGACTAAACAATCAGAGACCTTCAAGCAGACCACCCTACCGCCAATTCTCCAATCGCCCTTTTAAAAGATTGGAAAAGAGAATTGCTAAGATCAAATTCGATCCCCCTTGCCCTCCACCATCTCTTCCCTTCCCTACCACCATCTCTTCCTTTCCAATTCCTTTCCCATTGAATTGCGTCTACCTCATCCTCTACTAAATCAAGGCATTGTGTTTTACTGTTATATGCGTACTGTCGTTTGTGTAGGATTTTATCGGTTCCTGGCATAAACCTAACTTCCCAAAATCCTATTTATGCTCCCATTAAACTCCTATATTTATGCGTTCCAGTTCGGTGACTAAGGCGACGACCTCGGGGTGATCGTTCACTTGGATCGTATTGCCCGCCCCAATTTTGTATCGGATGCGACTATTGCGGGCATTCATCCAGCTCGCGCTCCCGGAGGGGCTGAAGATGCCGGATGTGAATAAAGAGTTCAGTCTATATCTAGGGTGATAGTTTTTTAGAAATTCGTTAGATTTATTAATTTCTTTTTGTTTGTTTAAATTGAGAGTCGATAAAATATGATCAAATTAAAAGAACTGATGGAATTTCCCGCTTTAAATAAACCACTTGTTTTAATGGGCATGCCCGGAATCGCGCTCGTCGGAAAATTGGCATCCTTAACCACAATTAACAGTCTCAAAGCCGATTTATGGGCAGAAATATTCTATCATGATTTTCCGCCGCACATTATAATCAATGATGCGCAGATTAATATGCCGAAAATAGTTATTTATACCAAAAAACTACCGAAACACGAACATGATCTCATTATCATAACCGGGGATTACCAGCCAACTACCTCGTTGGGGATTTATGAATTATCTGATTTTATTTGTAAGCTCTGTGAGAAATTTAAAACTTATCTCATTGTAAGCATGGGTGCCTTTGTGCCCGAAGCCATGACCGAAAAAAGGAAAGTGTATGTCTCTTCCACGGAACAAAAATGGATTGAGTTCTTCATCGGATCATCTACCCAAAGCGCGGTTGTTTTAAAAGGCGGTTATATAAGCGGCGCAAATGGTATTGTTCCCGCATGGAGTGCTATTCATTATGCTATTCCGGGCGTTTGCATTCTCGCAGATACAATGCCCTTACTCCAAATCGATCCTGTCGCTAGTAAAGAATTGGTGCGGGTTATCAATGCCTTATTTAAGTTGAATATTGATGAAAACTTGTTGGATCAACGGATCGAAGAAATTGAATCAATGACCTCTCAATTCCTCGATATCATGCAAAAACGGCGTGAAGATCAGGAAAAGCCCCAACCCTATATCGGTTAATTTCCCTATAATTTACTTCTCCCCTTAATTCTTTTTGAATGAGCTATCTTTATCCCGTAAACAGGGCGAATAGTAAGTCGAAAAGGGGTGTGAAGAAAAATAAAACGAGAAAGGCGGCTCCACAGAGTCCGATAACGAAACTGGCTTTATCAACGGCTGTCCCGCGATCGAGTCCTAAACAAATTAGCATGCCGCTGACAAAACTTAATAACGCTAAATCAGGGCGCGAGAAATCCGGGAAAGTCCCTAAAAAGCCTATCATGCTCGAGTTCCCTATTAATTCAAAAAATAATTTGATAAAGAGCAGGATAATAAACGCGAAGAGAAACCCATTGATCAGTTTTAGGCTTCTATCTTTCTTAGCCAGAATCGAAAAGGAGAAAATGCCAATAATGAGCATAAAACTGAATGAAAATAGGTTATAATTCGAATACAAGACCCAAAACATTGCTACAAACGATACTATCATTAATAAATTCCGCGCTAATGTATATTTTTCAGCAAAAAACCCTTTTTTTTCAGTAAATAATTCAGGGGGCAAGAGCGTGCGGCTTGGTCCACTCGGTTCTGAAATTGCAATTACTGGTGATGGGGCTTCTTTAGGCGGATTAATCGTTTCGTACAATAATTTCATAATTTCCGTTCGGGCATCCCAGTTCTCGATTAATTTTTGTGTGGATTTTTCTAATAACTGTTTGGGAAAACTCTCGCCGTCTTCAGAAAAAATGACGATGGCGTAAAGTTCCGATCCTCCTCTTGCTCCATTACATGCAATCGAAAATCGCTTTGCTAAGCATTCCAATCCCGATGAAAGTGTAAATGATTGCGAATCTACCTGCGTTCCAAAACCGATTGCATTTCGTGCTATTTCTTTGAACAACTCTTCATTGGAACGCTTGCGCACATTCGGGGGGTGAACCTTGATCGGTACATACCCTCTTTCTTCGTCGAATTTACACAGCAGAACTCCCTTCATCGGTCCTCTTTCCTCTTTCTTATCTTCTTTCCTTATCCTCTTTCTTCATCGAATTTACACAGTAAAACTCCTCTAGTCTTATTCCTTATCCGCTTTCGTCGCCGAATTTACACACTAAAACTCCTTTACTTTTTTCACTCTTGTGTAAAAAGTAACAAATTCTTCAATTTAACACTTTCTAATTTACTAGTTTTTGCCGTAATTTTCGATTTAAGCTGCAATTACAGGAATTTATGTAAAAATTCGGAAACTTTAGTGGCAAGAGCCTTCTCATGGCCGACCCAGAAGTGATCAGTGTTGAGAGAGAAGAGCTCTTTTGGATCTGGAAGTTTATTAAACAGGTCTCTAACTTTTTCTATTGGTGCGAAAGAATCATGTAGTCCAACCGTTAATAATTTTGGCTTATCTGCTTCTTTTAAATAGTTAAAGTTCCATAGTCCTACCGGACTGCTTATTCCCACGAGTAATTTTATATCCGGATTCTTGTAAGTCACGGGAAGTCCGATATACGTGCCCCAGGAATAACCAATGAAAGCAATTCTCTTTTGATCGACTTGGGCTAATTCGGTGGTCTTTAAAAAGTTTATTGCCGCTGTAACATCTCTCCCCATCTCCTTTTCTCCACTGGAATGTCCCTCGGACCTTCCCACTCCGCGGCAATTAAATTTTAAAGCAATCATTGAATTCTCCAATTCCTCACAGACCGCATCAACCACATTATTGTCCATACTGCCCCCAAACTGCGGATGTGGATGTAAAACAATGGCAGCTGGGTACATCCCAGCCGCTTTTGGCGTATAAAAAACCCCTTCTAATTTAAATTTATCCGATAAAAAATTCACAAGTTTCTTCATTCAAATCCTTTATTCAGATTCCTTTTTCGTGGCAGATTCACCCTCTTTTGATTCCGCTTCGGTGGCAGATTTTTCAACCGTTGATTCAGCTTCCTCAGCAGATCTACCTCTCTCTCCCAGAATCTCCTCCAACTTTTTCTTATCTTCTTCGCTCAAGCTTTTCATTGCTTCCTCGGATTGTTTATGGAAATATTGCATAAATAGGATTTGGAGAATAGGTAGGGAAGTGAGTGTCAGTGTACGGCATTCGAACTCTAATTTTGCGCGGTCGCGCATTTCCTTAAGGGTATCTTTTGTCATATCACCCTTTAACAACCCCTGACATTCTTTATCTACCACAAAAAAGGCATTCCCATTAAATCCCAGGGGATAGGCCGAACAACTGATGGGTTTACTGTAGTAAATATTGCATTTCTTGGTTTCTTTATTGAACATGGCGCAGAGTGTTTCATTTGGATATTTTTTCAAAATTATACTATACCCTTTTTCAGAGGTAAATTCTAAATTCGCAAAAACGATATTTAAGGCTTGATCCGTGGCCCAGCGTTTAATATCTTCAAAATATATCATCACTGGGGCACGATTACAACATTTACGATTCGGACACGTTTCTTCTAAACACTCAAACACAAATTTTGGGGGGGCGCTCATCTTTCCATCTCACTTCAGTTCATTTCGACTTACATTACTGTTAAGAGAATTGATCTCAATTCTACTAAAGTACTAATATTTATAAAAATTATTTTAAGACTAGTGGGTTCCATTTATAGTTATGAATGATTCTGAATTAGAATTCTTTAAAAAATTAAGTGAATCCTTTGGTCCGTCGGGATTTGAACGCGAGCCATTGATGCTCTTAAAGAATTATGTGAAATCTTTTGCTGATGAAATTAAAATGGATAAGCTCGGGTCCCTGGTATATACTATGAAAGGGGAAACTGACCAGCCGCGAATTGTAATACCCGGGCATATCGATGAGATTGGCTTTATAATCACAGGATTTACTGATGCTTTTATTCGATTTACAAATCTCGGGGGATGGCTTGATCAGACCATCTTAGGGCAGCGTGTAACCGTTCGTTCACTGAAAGGCGATTTTTTAGGTGTGATAGCGGCGAAGCCACCTCATCTAATTCCGCTAGAAGACCGTAAAAAACTCATACCAATGGATGAGATGTTTATTGATATCGGATGCAAAACAAAAGAGGATCTAAACAAATTAGAAATTAAAATTGGAGATCCTGTTGCACCTTATAGTCCTTTTATGTTATTACATGGAAAATCAATTGCAATGGGGAAAGCCTTTGATGATCGAATCGGCACATTCCTGGCGACTTTGGCATGCAAAAAGATCAAGGAGGAACGGATAAAACATCCCAATACCCTTATTGGAGCCGCCACGACTCAAGAGGAAGTGGGCTCGCGTGGTGCCCAGACCATGGCAAATCTAGCCAATCCCGATGTTGCTATTGTCTGCGAAACTTCTATTGCTGATGATATTCCGGGGAATAAAACTGGCCCACCGCAAGCAAAAATGGGCGAAGGCGTTTCTATCTATACATACGATCGATCAATGATTCCAAATCCTCAACTCAAAGAATTTGTAATAAAAACCGCAAAGGATTGTAAAATCCCTTATCAATTGTCCTTGACAAGTGGCGGAACAGACGGCGGCCCCATTCATATTTCACGAATCGGCTGTCCTTCTATTGTTTTAGGCGTGCCCACTCGTCATATTCATTCCCTCGATAGTATCTTTTCCACGACTGATTTTGATGCAGCCATACTCCTAGTAATTGAATTAATTAAACGCTTAGATTCCCAGACCGTTCGTAGTTTTACTGAATTCTAGAGTGTATCCGACCCTCAGAACTATAATCAGATACATTTGCACATTTTTTAATTGAGGATAGGTGAAAAAATATGGCTTTAAAGACTGATGAAAAATCTAAACGCCCGAAAGACATGCAACATCTAATTAATATTTTCAATACCTTCCAAGAATTCCACTTAATTACCGCAGGTATTGAACTGGGGCTTTTTGATTTTTTAGAAGGTAAAAAATTAACCTCCGAACAGATCGCTCAACCAATGGGCTTTGAAAAAGAATTAATAGGAGCTTGGTGTGAAGCCGCCGCGGCCTGTGGATATTTACAACTTGAAGGGAAGCAATTTTCTCTAACGAGATGGGCTAAGTCGTTTCTGGTCTCTAAATCACCACTTTATGTTGGTTACTTTACGAAATATACTACCATTATCCCCGACGCCTATTCCGAGCTTGAAGCTCGATTCAGGGGCAAAAGACCGCTGATGGAAACCCAGCATGCCTTAAAGACCGTCGAATCCATTGCGCCTATCGCGCGGCTCGTAGTCCCTATCCTTATCCAAAATGTCCCGATTTTACGAGAAAAATGTCATATTCTCGATTTGGGTACAGGACTTGGAAGCTATCTGATAAATTTCGCATTAAATAACCCTGCAATGACAGGAGTCGGGGTGGATGGTGGCTGGGTTGCTGCGATCGTTTATGAAGCCCGAAAGAATGTCGAGCAATATCATCTTCAAAACCGCATCAAAATCATCTTAGCGGATGTAATGGACCTGCAATTACCTGAAAAATTCGACGTCATCTTTATGAGCGGATTTCTCCAAGCTTTTAACCCGGAAAATGCGCTCGCTATTTTGAAGAATGTATGGGGCTGGTTAAAACCTAAGGGAATTTTAATTTTACAAGAGATGCTTCTCGAAGAGGGGCGATTAAAACCAAAATCAAACGCTTTATTGAATTTACTGTTGCACCTCGAAACACCTCAAGCAGGTCTATTTGAATACGATCAATTGAAAGCCATATTACTTGAGGCGCAGTTCCCTGAAATAAAACGGATCGATATTCTCCCTGAAATCACCCACATAGTAGCTCAAAGATAGTCAAAAGATCTTACTTAGTTGTAAATTAGGGAAGTGAAATCGAATGGACGTAAATATTGCGTGTATTCAAATGGCATCCCAACCCTATAAGTGGGATTATAATATCAAAAGAGCTACCCTACTAATTAAAGAAGCCGCGAGTAAAGGGGCTCAGATTTGCGTGCTACCGGAGGTCTTCATCCCTGGTTATTCTTTGACAGATGAAACCTTTCGCCAAGCTGAAACCTTAGAAGGGCAGACCATGTCGACCTTGCATCAATTAGCTAGAGAATTGAATATCTATATTACAGGCTCTATAACAGAAAAGTTTGCCAGGGATTTTTATAATACGATGTTCATGTTAAGTCCACAAGGATTATTGGGGACGTACCGGAAAATTCATGTCTTTTCCTTTGAGCAGAAATATTGGAAGCCCGGAAAAAATACAACCATTATCGATACCGAATTTGGAACGGTTGGACTGGGAATTTGTGCCGATATGCATTATCCTAAACTCTGGAAGCAATATGCGGGAAAGGTGGATTTAGTGTTAATTTGTTCCGCATGGCCCACCAAACCCACAGGCACCGCCTTGCATTATGCTATTCACGAGGAAAATTTATGTAAGGATTTACCCCTGCAAATTTCCACCGTTTTACGCGTTCCCACCGCATACTGTAACGCCTGTCATCCCTGTCTGGGTAAATTGCCATTTGGTTTAGGAACCATGACTTGCCAAGGCTATTCAAAAATCATTGATAAAGGAACTGTGGTGGCATCCATTGACTCTCAAGAAGAAAAAATCATCCAAGCTACTGTCCAAATAGCTGAAGACCGTATCATCCCTGACAATTCCGCGTTTAAAAATTGGATCACGTACCCTATTCGAGAAAAATTCCCGAAATTCATAACAGAAAAATTTACCCTGATCTATGCCAAGATCTACTATCATTTCCACAAGAAAAAATATCTTAAATGAATAGCAAGGCTCGAATCAATTAATCCAATTGTTAATTTATCCTGTAAATTCCCTCCTATTTATTTTTTCGAGAGATAAACTCCAAAATAGCGTTCGATTAATTTATAGGCTTTATAGAAAGGCCGGACATCGCCTGTCCATTTCGTGATAAATTCTTGATAAGTGGCTTCAAAAATGATCAAGAATTTCGCTAATCGTTCCCTTATGTCGGGAGTCTCTTTATCAGCAATGAGGGCCGAATTAACATGTTGGCCATATTCTACTAGAATTTTTACATCCCCATGGTCAATGAGCGACAATCTTTTTTCAGAATGTATACTCTCTTTAATTAATGACCCGACGGCAGAAAGCGCCGAAGTAATGAGATCCGTGTCAATCAACACATCTTTAAAACTCATTTCCACTAAACATCGCCCATCTTGTGTAATGACATATATCCCCTTCACTTCAACTTCTTTAGCAAGAGCCTCTTCTATGGGTTCAGTCGTGAGAATAATAGGGCAAATCGCAAACAACAGGAGCGATGTAACTATCAGGGCAATGGTTGCGATTGGTAAATTTTCGATTATTGGTTGGAGTCCTAAGCTAATAAGAAGACCCGTATTGATAGCGACGAAAAATATAGCTAAGTGTTTTCCCCGCGTATAAGCGGCAGAATAATCAGAGGGAATCACATAATCAATGGTGTTAGTAAGCGCATTCCCAATACTAAAAAGAACCCAAATAATTATTAAAGTCGATAGCTGCATCACATTTACAATTCCCCAAATTGTAAAGCCAAATCCAAGGATTAAGAAGAAACTCAAAACCATGGATTTCCGGCCAAATTTATCGATCCAAAGCCCCCCAAGTAACGCGAAACCGGCGAGAATCGGATAATAGATAAACATACTTATATTTGTAAATTCAGCAGGAATACCCGGAGATCCAGTAAAAATTTTAATGAAAGGCAATGCAATCATGAATAAAAGAAAAGAAATGACATAATAAATAAAAGATCTATTGTGAAAAACTGATTTATATGAAGAAAATCCTAAATCTTTTGAATAGGCTTCCGATTGAGAAAGTGGCTTATAAAAAATATTGAAAATAATTAAACTGATGCCTAAGATTGATAAAATAAAAATGATAAGAATGTCCAATGTAAGAGTATAAATTAAAAAAAACCCTATTACAAACGAAATACAATAACTGATACCTTGTAATTTACCACGTTCCCGCGGAGGCGTAATATCTCCGAAATACGTACCGATAGCAATAGTACTATTCCCAAAGGCAATTCCTAAAATTACAGTAAATATAATACTAGCACTATAATTATCGATTAAAATAAAATCTGCCTGCACCGCAAACGAAAAGAGATAACCAATAACATATAAAAGAAAGCCCAATACAATCATTTTTCTTCGATTTAAAGAGATATCAACTAATTTTCCAGTGATTATACTAAAAATTATAAGAACGCTTGTGAAGATGAACAAGTGGAAATTAAAATTCGCTTCAGGTACGAAAAAATATGTTACTTGATACCAGCCCTGCCAGCACATCATATTTGCAAAAAAAAGTAATAAATATGGTAAATAAGTTCTAGTTACTAACTTTTCCCAAAACGAGAGTCTATCCATCACACTTTTTACCTATTCTTCATTCTTAAAAATTTTTTACCTATCTTCATACTAAACTGTTATTATCGGTGTT
>CAYGYC010000047.1:0-18419 GCA_964353755.1 uncultured archaeon
CTACATCTAATAAACTTAACTTTGAATTTTTTTCAAACTCAATCAGTATATCCAGATCACTTCCTTCTCTCTGCTCGCCCCTCACATATGAACCAAAAATGCCAATATCTTTAACCTTAAATCTTCCTCTCAATTCATCCTTATGTTTTTCTAATATCTTTTTTATTTCTTGAAAATTCATATTTGTTTACCTTAAATTTTAATCCTTTAATATATTATTTTATGTGGCGAATAAAAAATTTCTTTTTATTATAGTAGAGAATTGATTCTTATTCATAAAATTAATTTACTCCATTCATCATTTAACTAAAATTCAAGAAGAAATCGATGCCCAAATCGAAATCTATAAAAAAGATTTATAGGAGATTCACATTTTTTATGCCTTAGATTTTATCTTTAGCTTAACTTTAGTCGGATTTGTTATTGTACAATTGACGGGGCAATGTTTTTCGACTATATCTACGAGTTCTTTGACTTTCTCCGGTGATTCGGGGCTATCTATGGTCAAATCGACGACAATTTCTTGATAGCCGGGGGAAATATCTTCATCAATTCCCAGCATTCCAAAGATATTGAGCGTTCCCGTTATATTCACTTCTACAGCATTGATTTTAATCTCTAAGATTTGACTCCAGGCCTGCATGGTACTCAGCAAACAGCCTCCCAGCGCGGCTAGCAGCACTTGTGAAGGCGCAGGACCTTCATTGGTCCCACCAATTACTTTCTCCTCATCTAAAACGAGTTTGTGTCGGCCTAGTTTCACCTCCGATTTAAAGGGACCGGATTTAACTACCTTTGCTTTCATCTTTTGTTCGGCAACGCCGGGGGTTTTCTTCAATTCTTCAATTAATTGTTTTAAACTCATTCTTTTCACGCTCTATGTTAGTAGATTAGAGAAGGGGAAAAAAATTAAATAAGTTTTCTAAGCTCTAGGGAATGGCGAGAAGAAACATGGTCAAAGTTAAGATTAATTTTATGGGGTATTTAAGCGATTTTACGGGAATAAAAGAACTGGAACTGGAATTTCCACCCAATAGCACGCTTAAAGATTTATTGAACGGGCTTAAAAAATATGTTAAAAAACTTCCCAAGATGCTTTATCAAGATGGCGAATTCAAAATGCTGCACTTAATGATCAATTTCCAAGATGTCTATCAACAGCAGGATGGGAACCGCCCCCTCGCAGAGGGAGATGCCCTGTATTTAATTCCACCAATTGGCGGCGGGTAAATTAATTCGTTTTGATGAGAACCGTCACCGCCGCAGTTGCGACGATCATTTCATTAGAGGTATCGCCTAGCAGGGGTATCTGGATCCCTGGCACACTCATCCCCCCTTTTACTACCTCAATTTCTTTATTCCCAAAAGGAATTGCTTTTAATAAACGCTTCTTATCGATTTTTTCAGGATCTGGAACCGCAACTAACACATGAACATAGAAATCATTTAGATCTGTAAGCTGGCAAATATCAGTTAGTCCAACTAAACAATTGTTTGAAATCGCATTTTTTATAGCTTTCTGAGCGGCATTGGTGGCATCCTGTCCATGTTGATCGACGCCCATCCCGATTTGAATCACAAATTTTTTCAACACGCGATCATCCATTATTAATCATTCCTTTTAATTTGATGATTAAGCTAATGAATTTTTATTCAGTAAAAATTTTACAATGATCTAAATAAATATAGGAATGAAAATGATTTCACACAGACTAAAGTATATTTTGATAATATTGCTATTAATTTCACCTTTATTTTGGTATGTTCCTACTTTACTAATTCTTTCTCCAAATCCTAATTATGATAATTTGACGACTCTGAATTTTGCTCCAATACATAATTATTCCGTTAATATTTATCGCGATATTGTTTGGCTGGATAATGAGAGCTGGGATTTTCATATAGAAGGAGATATTAATTGGCATTCGAGTATTCCAGTCCCGGGTTGTTGGAATTTCATTCCAGGGCTGGAATATTATGAAGGAGTCGCCTATTATCGGAGAATCTTTAATTTTTCACAAGATTGGACGAGTAAGTCTGTCTTCCTCCACTTTAGAGCTGTAAATTATTATTGTGAGGTGTCCTTGAATGATGTTTATCTAGGAAGTCATGAGGGCGGCTACACCCCATTCAAATTCAATGTAACAGGATTATTGGAGGTATTTACTCTGAATACATTAATAGTGAAGGTGAGCAATATTTTATCTGGAAATACGATTCCTGGGGAGTTGATAGGATGGAAGAATTATGGCGGAATTTATCGAGAAGTCTACCTAGAAGCTACGAATCGGACGTATATCGATTCAAACTTCATTTCCTATGAAATGCAATTGGGGAGCGAAGTAAATGTGACGTTATACCATAATTTAACTGTTTATAATTCCCAAAATTCAATGCAGGAGATAAATTGCACCTTGCAAATATTCAATCAAACGTTGAGTGAAGTTTGTACCACATTTCAATCGTTTAATGTTTCAGCATTTTCAGCAAAGAACATTTTGATTTCCCAGAATTGTTCTGATATTACGCCTTGGTCACCCAAATCGCCCGTGTTGTATTATGTTAATATTTCATTATTTGAAAAAGGCACTTGGAATTTACTAGATAAGATGGTTTATCGCATTGGTTTCAAAACAATTCAAATAATTAACAATTCGTTATATGTCAATAACGAAAGATTTTTGATAAAAGGCATCAATCGGCATGAAGATTTTCCACTGTGGGGAAAGACACAGCCCTACCATCTTCTTATTCAAGATCTGAAATTATTAAAGGAATTGAATATTAATAGCGTCCGAACTTATCATTATCCAAATCATCCGGCTTTCCTAGAACTGTGTGATGAAAATGGGATATTCATTATCGAAGAAATCCCGGCTTGGAATATTCCGGCGACCAATTTGGCGAAAGCTGAAGTAGTGACAACTGCCAAACAGCAAATCAGGGAGATGATTGAGCGAGATTTTAATCATCCTTGCATACTATTTTGGGGCATTGGAAATGAAATTGACTCGGATACGCAGGAGGGATGGAATTTCATTTCGGAAATGGTTCGAACGGTACGCGCGCTTGATAGCAAGACACTCATCTATTTCGCTAGTAATCAATTACGGGACGACATCTGTTTTGATTTGGTGGATATAATTGCGGCTAATCCGAAATATGGATGGTACTATGGCGAAATTCCTGAGTTAGATGATTTCTTAGAATATTGGCATGCTAAGTATCCTAATAAAGCAATAGTTATAACAGAATTTTCCGCAGATTCTCAGATCGGAGATTTCTCGGGGCAGAAATTCAGCGAGAATTATCAGGCTCATCTGCTCAAAGAATCTTGGGACATCATCATTTCTAAAAATTATACGATTGGAGCCTATGTTTCCTGTTTCATGGATTATCCAGATTTAGCGAGGATGTTCAATCCAATCCCATTTTTCAATCAGAAAGGACTCCTATCCTACGATCGATCTTACGTGAAGCTTGCTTTCAATGTTACTAAAGGCATGTTCAACGACACACCTTATGCTTTTCCCGTCGAATTTGATCCGAACCTCTATTATCCCCTTCCGAATTTAAGTAATGGAATTTTTTATGTGCTACTTATGGTAGGATTGATACTATTATTCTTCTTATCACGTGATAAGTCGCTCTTTATTCTGGATAAAAAGAAGAGCGTTAATAAGTATAATCTGGGGTTTTCTCTTCTCTCCTTTTTAAGTATGGTCGCGTATTTTAGTTTTCTAACTTATACTTTTTTAAAGACCACAACCCTTTCGTTTCCCATATTTGGAATGGAAGAGAAAATTATAATTCGCTATCTTATTACTGATGGAATTTATTTTTTCCTACCCTATATATTATTCTATTACTATGTATTAACTTCTTTCCTAGTTTATGGCCTTGGGCGTTTATTAAAAATTAAAACCGATTTAAATACTATATTTTTAACGCATATTCGCACAGCCCGCCCCTTTCTACTCGGTTTAACCCTTTTCCTATTCACGTTCTTTGGATTAGGTTATTTGCTTATCGTTGGACTGGCATTACTTTCGATCAAACTCGTGTTAGATGGGATATCTCTGAGAAAGAATCTGCAAATTTCTCGTAAAAAGGTTGTGTTCCTCAAACTGGTGCCAATTCTTATACTAATTTCCACCTTACTAGCCTATCTTCAAATAAGGTTTGATATTTTCAACATGCTTGCATTGCTTTTATAATTAATACTAAGATTAGTTTAAAATCTCGCGATCTAGTGTGAGCTCTAAGCGAAACTAATCGTATAAAAAAAGGTTAAAACTTTCCTTGTAATAATGTTAATCGCATGGCAAATTCCAATAATAGTTTAATTCTTCCGATTAGAGAAGAAGAGCTAAGCCCCCTTCACCGGATACTGCTTCATACAAATGGAACCGTAACTCAAGCCCTTCGACAATGGACCGGATCTATTATTAACATTATCAAACCGCCCTTAAATTCCTGTTTCTTATGGAATAAGCTCGATAAACATAATCTCTATTATAAAAACAGTGTAGATCAGTCGTGTAAGGATTTCAAATTCCGAGAAGTAATTCTTCAATGCGCCCAAACGAATGTGAATCTAGTCTACGCTTTAAGCTTATTATGTTTAAGAAATCTAACACCAACAATTCTTTACAAACTAGATCATACGGATTTTGGTATAGGGGAGATTATTGATTCTGAAAAACTTGAAACTTATCGAGAGATTTTAACATTTAACAAATTTAAAGTGGATGATTTTCCCTTTTTTCGGAAAATTTTTCCCCGAGCGGCGCAATACATTTTACATCGAGCTTATGTCATTTATCATTTGCAAAAGCCTTGCTTCATCATCAATGAATATTTTCCAAGCGAGCCCATGCACTTTGATTATCAGGTTGCCGCATCTGATAAGGAACGGATTCTAAATTATCAAAAAGAAGTGCTTTCACGCGAATAAGAAGGAGAAAAAGAGTTAAAGAGGGTATTTTCCGAATTTTTTACCTGTTCGGAGGAGCGTTTCGATATTTTCAGGAGGGGTTCCGGGCGCAATATCACAGCCAGAAGATAAAATATATTTTCCGCCCGGGGCCGCGGCTTGAATGCAGACTTTGGTTGCGGCTTCGACTTCGGTGGGCGTACCCCGACGCAAAAGTCCAGTCGACACATTCCCAAGCAAAATAACGAATTTTTTACCAATTTCCTCTTTTGCCGCCCGTAAATCTACTTGATCGGCGCTAAATATCAAAATATTAGGTATTTTTGCGATCATTTTGATAATATTTTGCGATTCGCCACAGATATGGAGAAGAAATGCGGGACAGTTGACCTTCCGCGTGATTTTTTTATAGTACGGGACTGCAAATTTTTCAAAAAAGGAGGGGGAAATACAAGTCGAAGAGGCAGTGGGCTCAGCAAGTCCTAGGCCGAGGACTCCCGCATCCATTTGAGCATTGCAAAAATCAATGATGGTATTAGAACACGCTTCGAGGACTTTATGAACCAGCTCGGGGTTTTTAATCATATTTCGCATGAGATTCTCTACACCCCATACGGAGCCGGCGGCAGTGATTGGTCCTTCACATCCACCGAAATTGAGTTCTCCTTTGGCACCGAATTTTTGCCTTAATATCTTTGCCGCTTTAATCACTTGTGGCATTCGCCCATCTTTTTTAGGATCCTTCGGTTCCAATTTGTCGATATCTTCGAAATCGGCAATTGCGGGGGTTTCATGGACCGGAATCACGTCCGGCATATACGTCAGGGTTGCTCCAAACGCTTCCCCAATTACATTCAAATCAGTGATGGTAATAGTGAACGGAATTTTAAAGCGGCGGGCGACATAGATTTGGGCCTCTGCAATTTTGCTCCCATCTTTAATAATACTAGGAGCTGGAATGCCGGTATGCTTATGGTATTCATTAATGGAATAGCCCAGAATAATAGGAAACGCTGGGACAGAAGCACCCGGTTTAGCGATTATACCATCCAAGATCTCCGGAACCTGCTGTAGAAATTCCATTAGAAATCACCTCCACCAAAAGAAGTATTAAGGAATTTTATAGCACTACTTGGATCTTCTAAGTAAATCGCACCAATTTCTCCAGCAAATTTTTCATCCGGTGCTGCGCCACCGATAATCACTTTCACCTTATCATATAATCCTTCTTTTTTTAACAGTTCGACTACTTCACGCATAGCGTCTAAGGTTGGGGACATTAATGTGGAAAGGGCTAAAACTTCGGCTTGATTATCTTTAACCGTTTGAATAAATAACTCAGCGGGGACATTTCGCCCTAAATCGATGACTTTATAGCCAGCGGCCTCTAAGAAGAGCTTGACCATATTCTTCCCGATGTCATGAATATCGCCGCGAATTACACCACAAACCACAGTCGCCTTGGGTTGCTGGGTAGAAGTTAAATAGGGTTTAAAGAGCGCCAGGGCTTCATAGAGCGCATCGGCAGCGACGATTATTTCCGGGAGGAAATATTCCCGTTTATCGTATAATTCGCCTACCTTCTGCATGCCTTTATTTAACCCATTAATAATCGCATCATTCAAATCCAATTTCTTTTCGATAATTTCTTTGGCTAGTGCGCTCGCCCGTTCGGTGTCGCCTTGAATGACCGCTTCCGCAATATTTTCTACTAAATCCATAATGATCCCTTCCGCGAAGGCACTTTATGAAATATGTTAAATTATTTCATTTTCAATGAAATATGTTATTCTATAGTCCGTGAAAAAAGTAAAAATTGGGTACAGAGAAAAAAAATAGAATTAAAAGGTTTATCGGAATTTTGATTTTATCGATATTCAAAATTCAATTTTTGGCTCTTTATGCTATAAGAGAGTACTAAAATGGCTATTAAAGCGATTATTATTGGACCCAGATTTACAAAAGGTATAGTGCCTGCGCCTTCGGAATAGCGACTGAAAAAGTACACATTACCATACGAGCTTGCTGCGGCAACATATTGTCCGTTTGCTGAAATAGCGACGGTGAAGCCACCATTAACAATCGAATAGGACCACAGTGGGGTATTACTAGTTCTCTGGAAGAAGTATATGTAAGTATCGTCACCTGTGGCAGTTATATATTGTCCATCCGCCGAAATAGTGACACTATAGACAAGATCATCCGTCGAATACCACCATTGTGGGGTAGAACTAGTGTTCTGGAAGAAATATATCTTACAATCCTGACTTCCGGCGACGATATATTTTCCGTCCGCCGAAATGTCGACGCTAGCAACGGCATCACCCGTCGAATACGACCACAGCGTAGTATTACTAGTTTTCTGGAATAAATATACACTATAATCCTGACTTCCGGCGACGATATATTGTCCATCCGCCGAAATAGCGACGCTATTGACACAACCACCCATCAAATACGACCATTGCGGGGTAGAACTAGTGTTCTGGAAGAAATATACGTGATTATCTAAACTTCCAGCAACGATATATTGTCCATCCGCCGAAATAGCGACGCTATAGATACAATTGTCTGTCGAATACGACCACAGCGTGGTGTTACTAGTTTTCTGAAATAAGTATACGTTATGATTCCAGCTCCCTGCGACGATATATTGTCCATTCGCTGAAATAGCGACGCGATAGACAGTGTTTTTAGTGTCATACGACCACTGCGTGGTATTACTAGTTCTCTGGAATAAGTATACGTACCCATCGTAACTTCCAGCAACGATATATTGTCCATCCGCCGAAATATCGACACTATCGACATAAGAACCCGCTGAATACGTCCACTGCGTGGTATTACTAGTTTTCTGGAATAAGAATATTTTATTAGGATTATTTCCGGCGACGATATATTGTCCATCCGCCGAAATAGCGACGCTATAGACAGTGCTGCCCGTCGAATACGACCAATTAAAGCGATAAGTTGAAGATGCTGAAACAGACTGTGTTAATAATTGAAAAGTAAATAGATTTAATAGGAACACCAATAAAATAAGATATTTAGATCGTTTTGTCATTATTTTTCTCATGGATAATGGGATTATTAAAATAGATATAAATTTTATTGATAATGGGCGAAGCCGGTAATTTGAAAACGAATATTGAAGCTAAAAAGTAGATTCAACTATAATCAAATAAAATCCAGTATTCTCTCGCTCTTCAACTGTTTGAAATTCTCTATAAATTCATCGAGAAATTTTTCTTTGTTTGCGTCGTCCATTTATTAACATCCTGATTAAAGAAGTAAGATTATTATTTGAAAAATTAATTATTTTCGGTAGATGCCATATTTATAGGCTGCATCAATAATGGCTTTCACATTTTCAAACGGGGCATCAATGGCGACCTCGCAACCGCTACTCAAGATAAAGCCGCCCCCTTCACCAACGGTATTAATCAATTTCTTACATTCCATTTCAATTTGCTGTGGTGTGCCCATTCGCTGTAAAGTCGAACTAACATTGCCCATAAGACAGAAATTCGTCCCGCAGAGTTCCTTCGCCTTTTGGATATCCGTATTTTCTAATTGGAGTGTTATCCATCCTTTTTTGGACGGGAGAAATTCATTGAAGAGCTCCAGCATGGGAGTCCAATCGGTATCCAAGTGAAGATTAAGTTGGAATCCATCCTGAATAAGATAATCCGCCATTATCTTCAAACTCGGGAAAAATAGTTCAGCACTCATTTTAGGGGATATGAAGGTGCTGGAGCCACGAACTCCCCCAATAAAAATGCGATTGTGCCCTTTTATTTGGGAATACATTAATTCGGCGGTCGCCGCTAACCCAGGGGCAAGAAATTCGGCCACCTCAGCCACTTTATCCGGTATTCTACGCAGGTCGATTAAAAAGTTCCGGAGCCCGCGAAATTGAGCCAACAAATCAAAGGGTGTTACGGTGGTGGCTGAAAGAAACGTATGAACCTGCCGTTCGTTAATCCAGTAACTGATTTCTTTTTTCATTTTTGACGCAGTGGCATAAACGCTTTGGAAATTATAATCCGCGGGACGTTTCAACCACGGCAGAATCCCTTCATCCAGGATTTTATCGTAGTCCTCCGGTCCCATTAACGCATGCTCATGTAATTGCGGCGGGAGATTAGGGAGAAATTCCCAATCGAAGTACAAGCGGGAATGCTGGGTGATAAAGGGCGAGTTGTATATTATCCCGGCCCCCGGAAGGAAGGTAATCATATCTATCCCCTCATACAAATCGAAAACCTCCCGGGCGGCCTTTTTCGCGGCTTCAAAATTAAACAGAAAGTCCTTAATAGAGATTTTAGCAATGGTGGCTGCATGGAGTGAGATCATTGGCGCCACTGGAACGCGATCTGCTTCTTTACATGCCAGCGCCATTTCCACGCGTTCTAAGGAGCTCATTAACCCCTCATTCATCAGCATTCCCCTCAAGCAACCGTGTTTTAATCACAGGGGCTTCAGTGATGGATTTCATAAATTTATCCATTAAGAAAGTCGCTTCATTCTTCCCGTAGAATAACTTTCCAATGTCCCGCATCATTCGCTCTTTGTCAATCTGCACCATGCCTATTACAACTTTTATCCCCTTTTTTAATTTTTCATTATAAATTCAAATTATTTTCAGCGCACTTGAGGCTAGGATAATTATAAAAAAAATCAATCAAAACAAAAATGGGCATAAGAAGACCAAAAATAAACCCAGTATGAATATAAAAGTAAAATTCGGAGGAATAATAGAAAGGAATATAACACATGCAACAATGTTTAAGGGGGTAGGTCGAATATGGATTATTCCCAGGAAAGAGCACATATAATAAAAATATCGAAACAAGAGGAAGAACTATACTTAATTCTATGTTAGATTTTAAAACATCATTAGTAAATAAGCTAATTTTTTTATACTTTAATATGATTTGTATAATTAATTCAAATAGAATTAAGCCAAATCCAATAAAAAATAAACTTGAATAAACCCATGTTTCCAAAGAATTACTTAAATCACTTAAGTAGATTGTTTTTATAGTTTCTACAGTCCAATATACTTTTACTTTTAAGAGAAAAAATCCAGTATAAAATGAAAAAAATCCGCATATTATTGCGAGAAAGAGAAAAATTCGAAACCTCTGGATAAAAGGTCGACCCAAATTGATTCTATTTTTCATACAAACCCCTAATGTCCTTTAATTATTTCTTCAAAAGAAGGTTTATAAAAGATTTCTGGTATTTTTATTTGTAAAGCGAATGAAATTAAAATTTTATATCTCTTCTAATGATGATTTTATGATTTAAAGAGATGAATTAGATGTGGCACACTTACCATCTTTTACGCGGCTTAAGACAAGGGGGATTGACTAAAAAACTGATATATTCAATGATAAATGGAATGAAAAAGAAACGCCAAAAAAGTATGGAATATCAATACCAAAATAATGCAAAATATAGAGAAAAGTTTGATCGGATTCAAAATGCCATTCAATTGAAACCCACCGATCGCCCCCCTGTCGCTTTCGAATTTGATATTCTCCCCGCGCGCTATACCGGGATAACGGCGAAAGAGTATTTTTTCAATCAAAAGCTTGGCTCGGAGAAATATCGAATCACCTGCAAGGAGTTTGATTTCGATGGGGTGTTCTTTCCATTTGCAGGATTTGGAGCGTTAGCGAAAACATTTGATTTACGGTTGATGAAGTTTCCCGGGAGTGCAGGACTTTCCGATAATCAAGCATATCAATTGATTGAAACCAATTATATGGATGCGATTGAATATGATGTGTTTTTAGCCGATGGTACGAAATATCTTGGAAAGAAAATCCTACCTCAAATGGCAGGGTTATTTCAGAAAAAGAGGCTCAGCTTCACTTTCGGCATCCTAAAAGCCCTCTTTAAAGTTCGTTCATTTGTGAAATATTTAGGAGATACCCTGAATAAAACAGAGGCAGAAGGTACGGTGATTTTCTGCGGCTCATTAAGTGGATTCTCCGGAGCACCGTACGATTATATTGCCGACTTCTTTAGAGGATTGATAGGGACCTCGCGGGATATCCATAAAATACCCGAAAAAGTGAAACTACTCGCAGATAAGATCGAGCCCTATATGGTACTCACAGCAAAGCTGCTTGCGGAATCGAGCGGAGTTAAAGTAATTTTTATGCCTTTACATCGTGGTGACGCTAATTTTCTAAGTTTTCGCCAATTTCAGGATTTTTACTGGCCTTCCTTTAAAAGATTATTGCTGGATTTAATAGATCTTGGTTATACCCCCATGCCTTCTTTTGAGGGATTTTGGACCAAAGATCACTTCCAATTCATGCGGGACGAATTACCTAAAGGCAAAATTATTTTCAATTTAGATGGACCTACGGACATTTTTATGGCTCATGATATCCTGGCAGGGCATTCGTGCCTGATGGGTAATGTTCCTCACCAGCTCTTAGTTATTTCCTCACCCGAAGAAGTAAAATCCTATTGTCGAAACGTAATCGACCATTTCTCAGCGGGGGGCTTAATCCTCGCGCCGGGAATCGGGCTACCCGAAAATGCCAAGCTCGAAAATGTCCGGGCGCTGGTTGAAGTCGCTAGAGAAAAAAGTTAGTAATATTTTTTTAAATACTCAGCGCATATTGATTTGTAATATATCAAGCTCATATAAGACATAATCTAACCGCGCATGTTTATTTGTAACACATCAAACTCATGTAAGACATAATCCAACCCCACTTTCCATTTCCGATGTTCCACGAGCGGGGGAGCTTCCTCGCTCCTTTTAGTGGCATGCTGGACAAAGGCGTACCGGAAGCCTTCAATAAAAGCGCGATGGATTTTGCCAGCCACAAATTCGACAGTGGAATCCCGCGGGATGATGAGGGGTTCGATTAAGTCAGCTCTCGCCCTTTGGGGTTTGAGATAAATGCGGATTAAATCTAGTTTGTGAAATATCTGTTCTCGTAACAGGTCTAAATTCATGCCTGTTTCCGCCGAGATTCGGACAACTGGATGCTCCTTTTCTACCTCTCGCAGGAATTGCTCTTGCTCGGGAGTCGAAATGTCCATTTTATTGCATACTATCAAAGAGGGGAGGTAGACACATTTGCCGCCAAGAAAATCAATCAGGTCTTCCGGGGTTATATCTTGGTGGGCTATTATTTGGGCATTCCCCACATGAAATTCGTGCGCGATTTCGCGCGCCATGCCAAGGTCTAACTGCGTGAGGGGTACGGTTGAATTCAGAGCTAGCCCCCCAACTTTTAAGGGAGTCATAGAAATGATGGGCGGAAATCGGTCTAAACGAATGCCCACTTTGCTAAGCTCTTCCATAATGACATGAAATTGCATATCAGGTTGATTCCAAATGTCTAACAGGATAAGAATTAAGCTAGATGTTTTAGCAACGGAAAGGACGCGTTTTCCAAAACCTTTTCCTTCGGAAGCACCCTTGATAATGCCGGGAAGGTCAACCACCATAATTCGTGCCTGCTTATATTCCATTAAACCTGGAATTGCATCTAACGTGGTAAATGCATAAGCAGCTACTTTGGATCTGGCATTCGTCAATTTATTCATCAACGTGCTCTTTCCACAAGAAGGAAAGCCGATGAGAGAAACGCTGGAGTCACCCGCTTTTTTCACATCGAATCCGCTGGTTCCGCCAGCTTTCCCAATGCCCTCAAATACGCGATCCAGTTTGCGCTGTTCAAACTTCGCAATTTGAGCTTTTATTTGGCAAATCGATCGCATCGTATGCTTATTGGGAATGGTTTGCCTTAATCTCTCTTTCAGCTCTGAGAGTTTTTGATCCAGATCTACCATATTTCAGCGGACACCAATTCTCTTATTTCACTTATTTCTCTTTTTGTTTTCTCTTATTTCACTTATTTCAGCGTACACCAATTTTCTTATCCTTAAAATGACGATAAAATATCTTTATTATTTTACCTAGACAACGGATTATTTTAACTCTCTCGGTTCACTAGTGATAAGCCCGATAAAGGTGAATTGGGATAGATTTGTTAGGGACAGAATCTATGCAAATAATCGTGCATTGACCAATATTAACCATGCTACAACCTTGTAAAAAGGTAATAAAAGTTGCTTTTTAAAGTTAACAAGTTTTTTCTTATACTTTAGAATTGCTAATTCTTAAAGAGAACCTTCAAACAATTTTTTACTGGATAATAATTTAGTATGTTATTACAAAAATTTTTTAAATGTAGTAAAAATGGATTGTGTGTTTAATTGCCACAATTTTATGATGGATACTAAAGAGAGAACCAATGATTTACTATGCGTGAAAAATGGAAGAAGAAGCGAATGCGGAGAATACGACGGAAAAATAGAAGAAAGAAGTAGTAAGCATAAATTATTTTTAAAAAGAAAATAGTTAAGGCATTCATCAGAATGGTTTTCGCGGTATTTTATTTTTGAATATAATAATCTCCTTTTTTTATGTATTATAATTCTTCAGGAAGATTGAGTGATTTGACTTTAGCATTACATTGCTGGAAGTGACGAAGGAGGGCTTGTTTAAACTGCTTTTTATTTGCATTCTTTAAATTCAGATCTAATTCAATCTTAGATATCGTCAGAAAATCGACTGGGATGGACACGCTAACGATTTGCATGGCCTGTTGTAAGTTTAAATCATCTGGATCAGAAGGATCATACACGCTTTGAGTGAGGCTGAAAAGGGTGGCGCTTTGCCAGGTAGAAAAGTTTCGGGTGGGAACTTCTAGTCGTAATTTTATGACATTGGAATGGAGTTTTACAGGATTGAATTTTACAGGATCTTCCATTCTCTTCAGCCATTGTAGATAATATTTTTAACAATATTAATCGTTCGAATTGCATCACCCGATTTTTGTGCTTCTTGCAACTCCGGTTTTTTTGCATAAATTAATAGGGCTTTTTTCATACAATTGCCAAAGAGTTCCCGGGAGAGGATCATCGCTTGAACAGGCTCAGTACGATATTCGAATTGATCTTCCCCGAACCAGCCCTGATAACCAGTATCAAGGGCAGCATAACAAAAATCAATAAACCGCCATAGATCCCCTGTTCCGGTAATCCGATCCTCATCGTTCGAATGTAATTTTGCATTATTGATGTGAAAATTCAGGATAGGAATTCCAAACCCTTTCATAGTATAGAGATTATCGGCAGGTTCCCCTGCATACATCTGAATATGCCCATAATCCAAGGCGACCCCCATATTTGTTCCACCACAAATTTTGTTCACTTCCTTACAGACTAAGCCCGCTTTCTCTGTGGTTCCAATGACGATATTTCCTTCGCGGGGTTCATGTAACTTGGGTTCAATTCCAAATTTTATCCCTTTTTTTAGTGCTTCCTTATTCACTTCAATGCAGCCGGTGATAAAATCGCTCAGTAATATGCCATAATTGGTTTGAAAATTATAGTCCCAGCCCTCTGATCCCGGCCAATAGGCGACCGTGGGACAGCCTAATAATTTGGCTAATTCTATGGAATTGAAAAGATTTTCAAGGGCTTCTTCTTTCACTGCTTTATTACATAGGGCGCCCAATTTCCATTTGGGCTTCCCCCAGAGATTGGTATTCATGTTAGTGGCGGTTAGATTATTCTTTTTAAGGGCTTCTTGGACCTGAGTAATTCTCTCATAATCGATTTTGCCGGTTTCCGTGAGAAATAGATTGTTATGAAACTCAATGCCTTGAATTTTAGCGGCTGCGACGCGCGGTATTTGGTGTAGAATATCCGAAGAAAGCCCCTCATTATACCCGCCAGTGGCAAACCGATCTATAAAATCACCCGCACACCAATGCCCTGCAGCAAATTTTATTTCAAATGTGGTGAATAGTTCAGTAACGCGATTATTATCTAAATAACCGCTAAAATTTTCTAGTTTTTTGAGCGTCTTCTCGTCTAGTCGCATTAGCTCACCCTAAATTAATTTGATACTTTCTACTTTATCTTCTAACCTATTAATAATAAAATAGTTAATAAGGAAAATTATATCTTTTATCATATAATCTATCCTAAAATGAATTCCTTACCAAAATTAGGAGTGGATTTAAATCGCAAAAAAGGAAAAAATGGAAAAAAAACGAAGATACATTATATTAGGGATAGGTATTATCCTTTTAATCGTGGGATTAATAGCCGTCATAATAAGCGTAAATGTCTATCAGGATAATCAGGCGCTCGGTGATTCATTATTAGGGTTTGGGCTCCCTTTTATCGTCATAGGCAGTTTAATTACATTAGTAATCATGTATAAATTGCTCACTATAGGCTATCACACCAAACTTACTTAAATTTTTTATATTTCCTCCTGACCAGGTCGCTTTCACCTAGAATCTGACATTTTCTGAGTTTTAAAATGCCATCATTTTTAGAGGAGATAGGAGAGTAACAGAAAACATCCTCAACCGCCGCCACCATCAATTGTGCTTTTGAAATAAAGCCCTAAAGTAACGGCAATGGTAGCGATAGCCGCGATAAGGATCAATACGATAGCTTGTCGTTTATTCATTTAGGTTCCTCATTCGAGTTGTTAATAATTATTTCAACTAGTGTATTTTCATTTCATTTAAACTTTATTACAAGGGGATATGGAATTTTTGGAAGGGCAATCAGTTTTTAGAGGGCAATAATTAGAAAAAGAGGATCAATAAGATAGAAAGGGGTAATATTTCACGAATAGAAGAGAACTATTAGATCTTAGTTGTGGGATTCAGTCCAATGATATTTCCAAAATTCTTTTCGGTCATTTCTCCAAAATATTTTTAAGAATTTCAAACGGATTTTTTTTCAACAATAATCAAAAAAGATTAGAGAATCCCTGCTAATTTTCTTTCAATGGATAAAAAAGATATCCCGCACTAAGTTGGTCGATGAATAGATGACCGGGTAGCGATTTTATGGAATATTATTACGATAATTATAAACGGCAATTGGGTCTCTTGCTGGATAGAAATCGGACCTTGAAGTATAAATATGCGGTGTTTAAAGCTGTAAAGCCGGGAGATGTGGTAATTGATTTTGGTTGTGGAACAGGCGTTCTAGGGTTTTTCGCGTTGCAGGCGGGGGCGCGGCATGTCTTTGCAATAGAAGAGACCCCAATTATAGAGTTCGCCCAGAAATTAGCAATCCGGAATAATTTTGAAGATAAAATTACCTTTATTCATAAATCAGGAATAGACGTTAAAGAGGAAGACATCCCTGAAAAGGTGGATCTTTTAGTATCCGAGCCCATTTCGAATTTATTATTGGAAGGAACAGCATGGTCATCCATTGAGTATCTTAAACGTTTCCTTAAAAAAGATGGAGTAATTCTCCCGGTTTCAGGGAAACTGTTTGTCGTTCCCGTAAATTCGCCTCCTGAAACATATCATGATGCAAACCGGTTTATAGGAGGCGAAAACGTGTATAATATCGACTTTTTAGGATTACCAAGTTCCGTATTTTACAGTTCCAGTATTAAACAAGATTCGTGGCTTGCAAAACCACAAATTCTGCTAGAGATTAATTTATTAGAAGAAAAACTCTCTGATAGTTTTCAAAAATCGGTAAAATTTCCGATTCTGCAAACGGGACAATTATTTGGGCTGGAATTCTGGTTTGAAGCTCGCATTTTTGAGAATATTTTCATCTCAAGCAAAGAACAACCGGAGTATCCGAGCTGGTCCCCGATCTTTGCGCCCATCTCTTATTCGACCTCCTTTTGCCCAGATGATAGTTTACGAGTGAATATATGGAATAAAATCCTGGGACCATATAGAAATGATTGGATCTTTGAATTCACACACCATTCCAAACTTCTGGCGCTCGAGGATGTGTGGTGGAAAAGTGATTCTGCCATTCCGAAGATCGCGCCCGGCGTTATTCTAAGTAAGAATGGACTGCTACGCCTAAAACAAGATGATTATTTCCAATATGACTGTGATAATGATCTCGAAGTGGATTTCATTCAGTTATTTCCCAAAGACCTTGCGTGCAGTGAGATTTGTCAAACGGTTTTCGAATCCAAAAAATATAATTTGACCTATGATGCAATTTTTGAGAATTTGATTAAATTGCTCCATAAATTATTGAGGAATGCCCTGATTCAGCTCCCCGTCCCGTATGAACGGTTCCGAGTCACAAAATTCCAATCCGTTCTCCGTATACCCTAAAACTAAGATTATTTAAAAGTGCGAAATATATTAGTAAATAGGGAATGATTTTTAAAGAGTAATAAATTATTGTGAATGACATGAATAGAAGTCGGGATTGGATAAACCAAGCGCAAGCTGATTGTGATGCGGCAAATAATTCATTAAATGCGGGAGACTATGCTTGGGCATGCTTTTTAGCCCAACAAGCCGCTGAAAAAGCGCTTAAATCGATTGGCGAAAAATTAAATCTCGTAATATGGGGACATGACCTTGTAGATATATTGAAACAATTAAAGACGGTAATCACAATACCTACATCTATTGAACTCCATTGTAAGACTTTGAACTTATATTATACCTCCACGAGATACCCTGATGTTTTTTCAAGTGGTTTTCCTGCGGAGAAATTTTCTGACGCACAAGCACGAGAAGCTATTAAATTAGCGTGTGAGGTTATTACATTTGCAAGAAGTAAAATTATTTAAAATTGAAAAAGAATTAGAAAATCATCCGAAAATTAAGAATTTACGGGAATTCTGTAAAAAATTTTTTGAATTATATTCTGCAGATTTTATTATACTTTTTGGCTCTGCGGCCAAAGGAACATATAATTATAGAAGCGATTTAGATATTTTAATAGTCACTGATTCTCTAAGCGATAATTATTTTGAAAGATTATATTCCATGCAAGAAATTACGCCAGGGGCAATAGATTTTTTTGTCTATGGTTCAACTGAATTCAAAAAAATGGTGGCTGAGTTACATAGTATTGCTTTGGAAGCCCTCGCAACTGGCAAAATAATTTATGATAAAGGCAATGGAGAGAAATACAAGAAACATATTGACACTCTAATAATCCAAAATAAAATTCAGAAATTAGAGAATGGTTGGAAATTCAATTTATAACCTAATTAAGTAGTAAAAGTTATAAAGTTTGCTATAAATATATTACATAATGAAGGCAGCGGAAGTACTACGTCTTCTAAAAATCTCCCGCCCCACTTTATACAACTATCGCAAGCAAGGGCGGATTACAGCGCATAGATTATCTAATGGATACTATGATTACGATGAAGACCGCGTTTATGCATTGTTAAACCGAGAAGTTAAACGGAAAACGTATCTTTATGCGCGAGTTTCCACTCCTAAACAAAAGAGGGATTTAGAGAACCAGATTGAACTGTTAAAAACGTGGTGTTTCCAAAATAGATTCCAGATCCACGGAATTTTTTCGGATATTGCCTCCGGAATTTCCTATGCGAATCGCGACTCGTTTTTTCACTTGCTCGACGAAATTCTGCAGCACCGGGTGGAAAAAGTCATCATTA